>MGHI01000014.1 GCA_001793155.1 Candidatus Woesebacteria bacterium RIFCSPLOWO2_01_FULL_39_61 | reverse complement strand
AACTACCGACCGCATGAGTCTCTTGATTATCTGACGCCTTTAGAATATGCTCAACAGAACTTTTACAAAGTGTTACCGATGTGGTCAGCCAGGACAGTTTCTTGACACAAGTTAGACAAGATGCAACAATGTTTGAGTTAATTATTTACTCTTAATACTTTTCATGGATGATATAGCTGTATGCAAATTTCGTATTATCTCTTAGGTTTACTGGTTTTATGGATTTTAGCTTTAACGCTGGTTGTGGTTTGGATTTTTAGCTTTCTTAGGGGTTTAACTAGGGAGGTTGAAAAAAATAATTTAGTCGAGGTTTTAAAGGACATTCTAGAAAAAGAGAAAGTTAATACTCAATCTATTAAATTTATCGAGAAGGAGATTAAAAGACACGACGAAGAAGGCTTACTGCATATTCAGAAAATAGCCTTTGTGCGATTCAATCCTTTCAGAGAGATGGGTGGAAACCACAGCTTTGCGTTAGCTTTGTTAGACGGAAAGGACGATGGATTTATCCTAACCGGTCTTCATACTAGGGAAAGAACCAGAGTCTATGCAAAAGAGATAAAGAGGGGTAAAAGCCCCATAGAGCTATCAAGCGAAGAAAGCAAAGCATTAATCCTTGCGCAAAAAAATAGGTAACCTGTACCGAATTCCTAATTTTTTGTAAGATAAAAAGTATGGTGAACGCCAAAGTTATGAAAATTTTAGACAGTAAAAAGATTATGGTTTTGGTGAGTCTTCTTGGGCTCTATCTTTTATCAGCGGGTAGTTCCTGGGCTCTTTTTTCATTTCTTCGCGGTGAACCGAGTATTAACTCTGAGTCTGGTAAACAAACAGGATCAAGAATTGACCCCGGTCTACCCAAAACGGAAGAATGTCCTATAAACGGCCGAATGTTTTCAAAACCGGAAAGAGAAATTTGGGAAGATAGACGTCCGGCGACCATTATGGTTGAGAACCATGCTGACGCTCGGCCGCCATCGGGTTTATCTTCTGCAGACGTAGTCTACGAAGCGGTGGCGGAAGGCGGTATAACCAGGTTTTTGGCAGTTTTTTATTGTGGTGCCTCAGCTATGGACGTTAGAGTTGCTCCAATAAGAAGTGTACGAGTTTACTATATTGATTGGGCATCGGAGTATGGGAAAAAACCCATTTTTGTTCATATCGGAGGAGCCAATAATATTTGTAACAATTGTCCGGGTGGGGTAAAACCCTCTGGGCAGGTGGCCAGAGAGGTTGATGCGTTTAGAGTTCTTCAAACGTTAGGTTGGCGTCTTCCCAAGGGCAACGATTTCGACGGAGGAACTAATGTCGGCTACCCTATTATAGTCAGAGATCAATACAGACTAGGCGATAAGGCTGCCTGGGAGCATTCAGTAGTAGGATATACAGATAAAATTTTTGAAGAAGCAAAAGTCAGAGGTTTTGGGTATAAAAACGAGAATGGCAAACCTTGGTTAGACGACTTTCAATCTTGGAGGTTTATAGATGATAAACCGACAAATAGCGATACTATTAATGAAATATCGTTTGGATTCTGGTCGGATAAAAACGACTATGATGTTACCTGGAAATACGACAAGGAGAAAAATGACTACAAAAGAGTCAATGGGGGTAAAGACTATGTTGATTATGAAACCAAAGAACAATTATCAGTAAAGAACGTGGTGATTCAATTTGTAAAGGAGAAGGGACCCGTTGACAAAGAGGGGCATATGGTTTATACCACAATCGGAGAAGGGAAAGCATTAATTTTCCAAAACGGAGGGGTGACGGAAGCGACTTGGAAGAAGTCGTCCCAAACTGCCAGAACAAAATTCTTCGAGAAGGCTGGTAAAGAGATAGGATTTGTCCGGGGTCCTATTTGGATCGAGGAAGTACCCGCCGGTAATGATATAAAATACTAATTAACTGCCCTCCCTCGTTTAAGATCCTGAGGGTTAATCTGCCTCAATAAAAATGGCTGATCTTGGAGACATTATCACTTCAAAAGTAAGAATTAAAATTTTGGAACTTTTTTTGTCTAATACAAAAGAAATGTACCATGTGCGGGGAGTTGTGCGTGAGATAAAGGAAGAAATTAATGCAGTCCGGAGGGAGTTGGATCGACTTGAAAAGGCGGGGATTTTAAAAAAGGAGGCTCGTGGTAATAGACTTTATTATTGGGCCAGACTCGACTACGAATTTTTTGGCGACCTTGTTTCTATGGTAGCCAAAACCAAAAGTTTAGGAGCAGAGTTGATAGCAAATAAGACCAAAATGGGCCGAGTGAATTATGTAATGTTTTCGGGTCGATTTGTACGGAGAAAAGAAAGAAAAAGAGACGACGACGTCGAAATCTTAGTTGTCGGAGACGTAGTTTTACCCGAGCTTGCTGCTTTGGTCCGGAAAGAGGAATCAAAAAGAGGAAAAGAAATTAATTATACGGTCATGAGCAGAGACGAATTTGACTTCAGAAAGAAAAGACGTGATCCCTTTTTACTTGGAATATTGGCGGGAAGCAGAGTAATGATTATTGGTGATGAAGAAGAACTAGTAGGATAACCCTCAAGCTTACAATTCCCCCCCCCAGACCGGAGGATATTCAATTTAAAATTTTTGAAACCATGAATGTTTAACTAATCGGATACTGGAAAGGTTGTATACTTTAAATTATGTTTTCGTCCTTAAGAAAAACGATACTAATTATCTTTCTGGCTATAATAGCTCTATATATTAGTTTACCCAAAGAAATCCCAATAAAGTTTAAACTTGGGAGTTTAAATGTGGACACAAAGTTCACGAGATACGACCCTAACTTAAAATTGGGCCGTATTACTATAAAGAATAACTTTGATTTGGTTCTGGGATTGGATCTTGCGGGAGGGAGTCATCTTGTATTCGAGGCTGATACAAAATCTTTAGCTTCCGCCGATAAAAAAGAAGCAATCCTTTCTTTAAAGGAAGTAATGGAGAAAAGGGTCAATCTTTTTGGAGTTTCTGAACCAAACGTTCAGACCTCTTCATTTGAAGGCAAAGACAGGATAATTGTAGAGCTACCGGGAGTTAAAGATACCAAACAGGCAGTGGATTTAATCGGTAAGGTTGCGCAACTTGTATTTGTTGAAACGGGTAACGAAGGGGATACCGGTCTAAAACCCACCGATTTAACAGGAGCCGATTTGAAAAAGGCCAGTGTTTCCTACGACACAAGTACGGGTAAACCCGTGGTTAGTTTGGAATTTACAGAAGAGGGGGGCAAAAAGTTTGCCGATATTACTGAGAGGAATGTTGGTAAGACTCTAGCAATATTTTTGGATTCCGAGCCAATCTCCGCCCCAGTTGTTAGAGAGAAAATAACCGGAGGCAAAGCGCAAATTTCCGGAGATTTTACCGTGGAAGCGGTTAAAAACTTGGTCGTACAACTGAATGCGGGTGCACTTCCTGTTCCAGTGAAATTGGTTGAAGAAAGAACAATCGGTGCCACCTTGGGAGGAGAATCAATTGAGAAAAGCATCACAGCAGGATTAATCGGACTAACGATGGTACTTATTTTTATGGTTTTAACTTATGGAAGATTTGGAATCATAGCCGATTTTGCATTAATCATTTTTGGCGTTTTGACGTTCGCAATTTATAAACTTATTCCAGTAGTACTTACTCTTCCCGGGATTGCCGGATTTTTACTTTCTGTCGGAATGTCGGTTGATTCAAATATTTTGATTTTTGAGCGGTTTAAGGAAGAAAAGTTACGCCGTGGTTTTGCCAATGCCCTCGAAGTCTCTTTCGGAAGGGCTTGGGATTCGATAAGGGATGCTAATGTTGCAACTTTAGTTACGGCATTTGTTTTGGCAAATCCGCTGGATCTTAATTTTTTGCACACCTCCGGTCCGGTACGTGGTTTCGCAATAACCCTGGCTCTGGGTATATTAATAAGTTTATTCACCGGAATTGTAGTGACCAGAAATTTACTAAGGGTTTTTGTTAAAGAGAAAAAAGAATGAGGAGGGCTTTATGAACTGGATGATATATAGAAAAATTTACTTTTTGTTATCGGGTGTTGTTATTGGTATAGGACTATTCAGTCTGGTGAAGTGGGGTTTAAAATTCGGGATAGATTTTAGAGGGGGAACCATCGCTGAATATCGTTTTGATAAAAATATCTCTACTAATGATCTTTCAAAAAAAATCGGAGAACAAAATATAGAGGTTATTTCAATTCAGCCGACAGGGGGGAATCAATATTTATTTAAACTCGCTCCGCTAAACTCTGACGAGAGAGAAAAATTAAATCAAACAATTCGAGATTTTATAGGGAGTCAGAAAATTGACGAGCTCCGCCACGAAACAGTTGGCCCGACAATCGGTCCCGAGCTTGTGAAAAAAACTCTTTTTGCAATACTAATTGCTGCTGGTTCCATACTGCTTTGGGTTGCCTACCAGTTTAGAAGTATTAAATTCGGAGCATCGGCAATATTAGCCATGTTCCACGACAGCCTTGTTCTTATCGGTTTATATTCTCTACTCGGTCAGTTTTTTGGTGCAGAAGTCGACTTTCTTTTTGTAACGGCTCTTTTGACGACTCTTTCTTTTTCTGTCCATGACACAATTGTTGTATATGACAGAATTAGAGAATCACAGGGAAAATTCGGAGGTACTTTAAGTGAGCTTGCAGACAAAGCCGTTACGGAAACCATGGTAAGGTCATTAAATAATTCATTTACAATTATATTTATGCTTGTTGCTTTGGCTATCCTGGGGGGTGAAACCGTCAGATGGTTTGCTGTGGCACTTCTCATTGGAACGATTTCCGGTACTTATTCGTCCCCGTTCGTGGCAGTTCCGCTTCTGGTAACATGGGAAGATGTTGTGGGTAAAATTAGACTTAAAAGAAGATAACTCCAATAATAACTGAGGAAAATAAATTACAAGAAACACACGAGTATTCAAAACGAATTTAGTTAAAACATGAACTTAACTTTCAATAGGCAAAGAGTAGATCAAAGAACCCGATAAAAATTGCGAATAGGAGCATTCCTCCAAAAAATAAATACGAGAATAAAATTATGGAGAGCATTCGGCTATAGGGATACAGAAATTTTAAGATAAGAAATGGAATAGTAGTGAAAATTAAATAAATTAAAATTTTTATATTTTGCGGAAGCAATTGAGTTAGAGTGTCGTGGGAAACGCCAATTTGGTAGGGTTTCAGAAAACGCTCTGTAAAATTAGACAGTGATTCGTCAAGGGGGATTAAACTATTAATAAAAACACGACTCATTTTTAAACTCGTTAAAACTTAGATTTAATTTAGATTACTCTTTCTAGGATTTTTTATTTAATTCTCTTAACTTTTTTAATAAAGCTTCTTTTTTGTTAGGTAGTTTTTTTTCTACAACTTCATCGTAAAGAGTTTGCAGAATTTCACCTACTTTCGGTCCCGGTTTTATTTCCGATTCTTTCATAACGTCAAATCCGGAAATTTTTAAATCGTGTACGGTGAAAGGTTGTTTTTGGACTTCAACCAGGCGTTTTTTAAATTCTTCCAGCCGCCAGGAAGTTTCCCGTGCTCCTCCTCCCAATCTATCTCCGATTCTTAGATCAAGCATATCCGGAATCAAATCTACTCCTACTTTTCTGATAAATCTTCTTAATGCGGAATCCGTTTGTCTTTCGTCAACGGAAAATTGATGATATCGAACAAGTCGCCAAAGTTTATCTTTATCTTTGTTTGAAAACCTCAAGCGTTCGGCTATCCTTTTTGCAATCCGGGCACTTATAATTTCATGATTGTAGAAAGTTATTGTTCCCGTCTCTAGCTTTTTAAAAGTTTGCGGTTTTCCGACGTCGTGGATAAAAGTCGCAAACCTGACAATTGGATCGCTATTTTTTTCTGACACAAACTTCAGTGACAAAAGAGAATGGGTTCCAACATCATAGATATGGTGCCTCCCCGGTGATTTTTGTTCAATCCCGAAGGCCTTTTCCATCTCCGGTAAAATCTCCTGCAGAAGCATAGAGTTTTTAAAAATAACCATACCTTCATAAGGATGCGCGGATGCAAATGTCTTTAACAGTTCGTCTCTGATTCTTTCTCTGGATATCTTATGAATTCTGGTAACATTAGCTTTAATAGCCTCAAAAGTATTTTCTTCTATCAGAAAACCAAGTTCAGATGCGACTCGAACTCCCCGCATCATCCTAAGTGCGTCTTCTGAGAATCTTTCACTCGGATCTCCGACAGCGCGAATAAGTTTATTATCAAGGTCTCTTTTTCCTTCGTAAAGATCAATGAGTGACAAGTGACAAGTGACAAGTGACAAGTTATTTTCTTTTCTTGTTACTTTTTCCTTGTTGCTTATTACTTTCAGAGCCATTGCGTTTATGGTGAAATCCCGTCTTTTCAAATCTTCCGTAAGAGTTTTTCCCCATTCAACCTTATCCGGCCGTCTTGCGTCAGAGTAGCCGGACTCCGTTCTGAAAGTAGTTATTTCATAAGGTCTTTCGTCTTCAACCTCAGCCGGTATTCCTACCATGCCAAAATCATTGGTATAGTAGGCGGTGTCAAAAAGCTCCAACATTTCCGTAGGGTGCGCATTTGTCGTAAAATCCCAGTCATAAACCGGCTTTTTCATCAAGATATCTCGCACGGCACCTCCGACAATATAAATTTCAAAATCCTTTTTCTCAAATTTCTCAATGATCTCTAAAACTTTGGCGGGTACATCATATTTCATGGTTTACTCATTATACTGCAACTGGTATTTAGGATATTAAGCCATTAGAAGCTGTCTCAAAACCTCACTTTACGTTCGGTTTTAGCGGCTTCGCCGAGCTTATAGCATTGTATTTCAAAGTTTTGAAATACACTGTAGGATATTAGGATATTTACATTTAATAAAATGATTAATAGATCATTGCGTTGGCAGGTTCTCCAAAAAAATCAAACGGGGGGAATTATCGATATTCTTTTGGAAAATCGTGGATTAAATACCAAAAAAGAAAAAGAAGAATTTTTAAATCCAAATAAGCCGGATAAGATTAGTCTAAAGGATATGAAAATTGATGAAAGGCAGGTAGATCGATTTATAAGGAGGATAAAAAAAGCGATTAAAAATGAAGAAAGGATAATAATTTACGGTGATTATGATGCAGACGGAATATGCGCTACGGCGATCCTTTGGGAAAGCTTATATAAATTAAGTAAGAATGTGACTCCTTATATCCCCGACCGGTTTTCAGAAGGCTACGGTTTAAACGAAGAAACAATTCCGAAATTAAAAAAAGATTACCCCGATCTATCCCTAATAATTACTGTCGATAACGGAATTGTTGCTAAGGAAGCTGTTAAAAAAGCAAATAGCCTGGGGATTGATGTAATAATTTCTGATCATCATCAAAAGGAGCAAAAACTTCCCAGGGCTTATTTGATAATTCATACAGATTTACTAAGCGGTTCGGGAATAGCTTGGATATTGGCAAGGGAAATTTTCAAAAAAATCCCAAATCTCTCCGTGCCCGAAGGTTCACTTGCCAAGTCTCGAGACTTTCTAAGTCGGAGACCGAGCCGGAGGCCTAAATCCCAAATCCAAATAGAAAATGGTCTCGAATTAGCGGCAATTGGGACAATTGCGGATCAACTCCCACTTTTAGAAGCAAACCGATCTATTGCAAAATTCGGACTGGAGCTTTTAAACAAAACCAAAAGAGTGGGTATATTAGCTTTATTTGAAGAATCAGCCTTAAAGAAAGGCAATATCGGGACATATGAAGTTAACTATATGATAGCCCCGCGCATCAATGCGATGGGTCGGATGGAACACGCGATAGATTCGTTGAGACTTTTATGTACTACAAATAGAGAAAGAGCCAGGGAACTGGCAAATTTCCTTGGTGTGACCAATCGCGATAGACAGAGGGTGGTTGATGACGTAGTACTTCATGCAAAGGAAGTTGCCAGAAAACGTGAATGGAGGGGTGTAATAGTCTTAGCACATGAGTCTTATCACGAAGGTGTAATCGGATTAGCAGCTTCAAAAATTGTAGAGGAATTCTGGCGACCAGCTATTGTAATCGCCCGAAGTGAAAATATCTCAAAAGCATCCGCACGCTCGGTATCGGGTTTTAATATTATCGAAAATATTAGGAAATTAGATAACTTAGTTATCGGGGGCGGTGGTCATCCGATGGCTGCCGGTTTTTCAATCGAGACCGTCAATATTAAAACCTTTAGTCAAGCTCTGGAAAAAATTTCTAAACCGCTTTTAACTTCCGAAATTCTTACTAAATCTTTGAAGATTGATGCAAAGATAAATTTTAACCAGATTGATTATGACTTGGTCGAAAAGATAAAAGAATTTGAACCAACCGGAATTGGTAATCCGACATCCACATTTACCACTAGTGGTGTAAAAATACTAGATTCACGAACCGTCGGCCGAGACATGAAACATTTAAAGTTATCTCTCGAAAAAGATGGCGTAAGGCTTTCGGCTATCGGATTTGGACTGGGACACTACCTACCTGAAATTACCTCTAATAAATTAGTCAGTCTTGTTTATACAATCTCAGAAGATAATTGGTTGGGAAATGATAATATACAACTCAAAGTTAAGGATCTAAAGATTGACTAAGTCATGGCACAAAAAGAATTAGAAAAACATTTTAAGGAGTTACTAGTCAATTACAAAGTTTCCAGAGGAAATGCTGGAATCGATATTTTGAAAAATACCTGGAAGTTTGCGAAACTTGCTCATATAGGTCAAAAAAGACTCACGGGTGATCCTTACGCATCACACTCTTTGGCTGTCGCAGCAATTTTATTTTCTTGGAAACTTGATTTGCCTTCAATTGTCGCAGGATTTCTTCACGATACTATAGAAGATGGTGGTGCGGCGTCTAAAGACATCATCGGTGAATTCGGAGAGGAAGTAAATCGTTTGGTTGAAGGAGTCACCAAAGTTTCTAACGTTCGTTTGCGTGGAAGCCAGGATGAAGAGTTCATTGAAAACTTAAGAAAGATGTTTTTAGCAATGGCGAAGGATCTTCGGGTCGTCTTGATAAAACTTGCAGACAGACTTCACAACATGCAGACTCTCTATGCACTTCCTAAGGATAAGCAGTTGAGAATTGCAAGAGAAACTCTCGAGGTTTTTGCACCTCTTGCGGAACGCCTCGGAATGGGAGAAGTTAAAGCGGAGTTGGATGATTTATCTTTTCCTTATGTCTATCCGGAAGCCTACAAAAAAGTAAAAAAATTATCAATCTTCCACTATAAGAAAGCTGAGGAACATATAAAGAAAATGAAACGGAATCTTTTATCAAAGCTGGCAACAAACGGAATAGAAGCAAAAATAGACGGGCGAAAAAAACACCTATATTCTCTGTGGACTAAACTTGAAAGACCCGAGATTAGGTGGGAATTCGGAAAGGTACACGATATTGTAGCCCTTAGAATTTTGGTTAAGACAATACCCCTTTGTTACAGTGCATTAGGAATTGTACATAATTTCTATAAACCGGTTCCGACCATAGGTGTGTCGGATTTTATTGCCCAACCGAAACCCAACGGCTATCGTTCTATCCACACAAAAGTTTTTGGTCCCAGGGGAAGAATTGTTGAGGTGCAGATAAGGACCTTTAAAATGCACGAGGAATCAGAATATGGAATCGCTTCTCATTGGGCTTATTCTGAGGCTAAAACTAGAGGGAAAGATGATTATTTTCTCGAGAAAGTTGGGGTAAAAGCCAGTGATGATAAACTTTCTTGGATTAAACAATTGGCTGAATGGCAGAATGAAATATCGGATTCGAAAGAGTTCTTCAGGGCCATAAAATTCGATGCACTTTCTTCAAGAAACTTTGTTTTTTCCCCGAACGGGGATGTCTATGATTTACCGGCAGGTGCAACTCCTGTTGATTATGCATAT
>MGHI01000013.1 GCA_001793155.1 Candidatus Woesebacteria bacterium RIFCSPLOWO2_01_FULL_39_61 | reverse complement strand
TTGTAAAATCCATATACACTCATTGGGTTTCACCTCCTTAAAAGCTAACTTATTTTAGCTTAGGAAGTGTAACCGATGTATCTCAGCCTACTCAGATTATAAAGTGTCGAGATTTCGCCTCAATATTTTGCCTTACAAAATAATTCCGTGCTTCAAGTACATTTTGATTTGGTCATCAAAAGGTGTTTAATTATCCTAGACTCGAATTGCTGTATTTTAATGAAAAATCTATATTTTCACTTTTTTCCGAGAGATGCGGGCGCCGGAAATCTCCTTGAATATTTCTGGGTATCTGCCGTATCTTCAATTTTAATTATCCGGTTATTTCTGGTACTCACAGATTTCCCTCAATTGGGTGGAGAAAAATTTCATATCGCCCACGTTCTTTGGGGAGGAGCTTTTATGTTTGTCGCTCTTACTGTTACCTTTATTTTTCTTAACAGGGAAACCAAATATATCGCCAGTGTAATTGGAGGAATAGGATTTGGGGCTTTTATCGACGAGTTAGGCAAATTTATAACCCATGACAATAACTACTTTTTCCAACCTGCGATAGCAATAATTTACGTAATACTGGTACTAATCTTCCTTGCCAGTCGGGGAGTAGAAAAATATTTTCATCTAAGGCCTGAGGAATATGCGATAAATGCCTTAGAAATGACAAAACAAGCATTAATGCACAATCTTGATGAAGAAGAGAAAAAAATGGCCCTCAGGTTTCTTAAAAAAAGTGACCCAGGTAACCCTATTGTTAAAATTCTTGAAGAAACTTTGGACAAAATTGAAGTTAAGGAAGTAAACCAACCAAATCTTTTCCACAAATTACGTTCCTGGGCTAGAAAAAGATACTTCAGACTAATAAAGTCGCGGAGTTTCAAATGGCTGGTAATAAACTTTTTCATAGCAGCCTCGGTTATAAACTTTCTTCAGGTGTTTTTAGTTTTTCGATTTGCGAATACATTCGCCGAATGGGGTCAACTCATTTTTTCGTTTGCCTCTGGCTTAGTAGTTATTGCAGGAATATTTATTCTTGTTTACAAAAGATCAAGGAAAAAAGCTTACGAGGTGTTTAAGGTTGCGGTCCTTATTTCTATTTTTTTAACTCAATTTTTCTTATTTTTGGAAGAACAACTTTCTGCCGTTGCAGGTTTAATCTTCAGTCTAGTGATTTACAATGCGCTACAGTATTCAATCTCTCAGGAAGAAATTCTGGAGAAAGAGAAGTGAGTTTTCAACTTCATTGTTTTTCAGCCTCAACTAAGATAAAATGGCTGGTGAATTAGAGTATTGCTTTTCTTTGCCGTACTTTCTTTTAAAAAAGAAAGTACGATAAAAGGCGACCCCATCGTCTAACGGCTTAGGATACTAGGTTCTTGCCGATCAATAAACTGATCGAGCATCCTCGATTCGATAAAATCGAATCGGGACATCCTATTCTAAAATGCCTTCTTTATATATTCTACATTGTATTGATGGTAGCTACTATATAGGCTCTACCCTGGATCAAAAGAAAAGATATCAAGATCACTTGCAAGGAAAGTGTCGATATACCAAATCAAGATTGCCTGTGAGACTTATACATTTAGAAAATTATCACTCCCTTTCAGAGGCTAGAAAAAGAGAAAGACAGATTAAAAGTTGGAAAAGTCGAAAAATGATAGAAAAATTGATAAGATCAAGTTTAAAGGCGCCTTCGTCTAACGGTTCAGGACACTAGGTTCTCATCCTAGCAATAGGAGTTCGATTCTCCTAGGCGTCACTCAAACTCGAGTTCGAATCGCTGTGGGGTCACTAATTGGTTTTGGTCTTCTTCAAAAGTGTCATTTAGCTCGACAATTGGGGCTAATTCGGGTGTTCGATTAACAAGGTCAAAGTAAGTAGGTCTTTTTTCAAAGAGTAACCCAAACATTGCGGCGTTTTTCAGCGTATCATCGCCCCGAAGTATCAGTTCTTCAAGGTGTTCCATATAAAATTTGCAGTAATTGATTACAGTTTGTGTATTCAGCTCCTCTTTTTCCTTTCGATTCCTTTTGTCTTGAATGTTGGCTATCTCGAGGTCTATTTTTTCAAGCTCTGATTCCATAGCTCGTATAGCAGTTTCAGAGTTGAGTATTTTTATCTTGTCGGTAATCATTTGAGCTTCTTGTTTCAGACTGATTATCTGCTCCTCAAAAGAGATAGATTGACTTCGAGTTTGGCTTCTTCTTTTCTCCCATTCTTCAAGCACTATCTCCTCGAACTTGCTTCTGAAACCCTTACTGAAATGGATTTGACTCACAAACTGTTCTATTGTTGTATCAAATTTACTTTTGTTTATGCCCCAGTACTTATGATTCCTACCACAATGATAAGTTGGGATATGTTTACCAGACTTACTTCGAGGAGAGCTACCCATTAACTCTCGGTTGCAAAAAGGGCATAGTACCTGTTGTTTATAAGGGTAATCAGGATTAAGTTTCAGTCGTTGGGTATTACCTTTTGTTTCGGGGGTAATAATCATCGCTTTGTCACCCTCAATTACTATTTTTTTCTTACCTCTATTTGCTCTGTTAAATAACTCAACTGAAACTAACCCCTTAAATTGAGCTTTAACTGGCTGATAATTCGTCCACTTTTCGCATATAACACCTGCGTAGATTGGGTTTTGTATGTATCGTTGTAACTGTTTTATAGTTAGTTTGTTTCCTCCTGTTGTCCCAATTATCTTACGTTTATCAAGTTTGTCGTGAATGTTGCGTATTCTTGTTTTGAAGCCAGCATCATTCACTTTATCGGTTACTTGTTCATCAGACAGATTACCTGCGGCTCGTAGCTCAAACATTAAAATAAACCAATTAAATTCATCCCCGTGCGATTCTAAGATAAGTCGTTTGCCGTGAGGTGTGTCAATTCTTACTCGTTTGAATCCCATTGGAGCTTCTCTTGCCCAATACCCTAAACGTGTATAGTAAACCTCCGCTCCAATTAGTCGGCTTAGAATATCTCTCACGTCACTATGCGCTCGTTCAGCTTCAAGCATTTCGGATATCCACGAAGGACTATATGTTGACCATTCATATTTAAGTCCATATTGTTCCATTGTGTTTATCTGTTGCTGACTTATTACTCCGTATGTGTCAATCATTTGCACCCCATAGCGAGCGAGAGAGCTTTTTAATGCTGCGTAAATGGATGAACCACCTCTTGTGAAACGGTCAATAGATTTGAAGAAAAATAGACTTATCTTATTATTCTTTTCCTTACAGTATTCGATTGCCTTTTGAATTGGTTGTTGTTCAAGTTCACCACTTGCAGACTCTATAAATTCAAACCATTTAATAATTTCAATTGGTCGGTTAAATACAAGCGATACTTGGTTAGAGTGTCGCTTTATCAACTCCTTTTGGGCGGCTGGTGAATCACCTGTAAGTCCTTGCTTTGTAGAAGATACCCTGACAGCCGCTACAGCTCGTATAACGTCCTTTTTCATATCGTTTGATTGTTATGATGGTAAAACTGCGTAACGTACAATTCCTGCTGATAAATGCAGCTTATTAGTTTCACCGCTAAACTTCAATAAGTTTCCCGACTTATAGCTGTCTTCAACTCTATCTATTAACAGGTTTGCCAATACTCTCATTTTATCTTCCAAACTCTGTTTTATTTCGGTAGTCTTTATCATTGGTTTTGTGAATGAATAACTGATTTGAGATACCGCAAAGAATTAAAGTATGCCATCGGTTCAATTCGTGCTTCGAGGGAATTGAATAAGTCAATGTTTTGGAGAAGGTCAGGAGTTTTTTCAAATACGAAGATTTTATGCGTATTGTTATCAGCTTTGACCTCAACCAATCTGTATCCCGTTGAAATTAAGTAAGAAGCTATAGCAAGTGAATTTGTTTGATAATAGTTTTTCATATTGAGTTTGATATTTATACACACGAAAAAAGGCAACTAACAACAATGACTGGTAGCAAACTACCCCATACTCATAAGTCATTATCATTAGTTGCCTTTTGGCAACATCAATTGTCTACATTATAGATAATTGATTCGATTTCAATAATTAGATTATCACGATGTTTCGGTCAATACAATACTTTGAGAGTATATGAAACTCTACTAAAACCCTTGAGTCTAAAACAAAATTATCCATATTTTAGGAAGGTAGAGTATGTATCTGGTTTTAGCCTTCTCTAAGCCTTTGTAGTGTCTCTCTAACAACACGTAGGGCTATATTCCTCTCCTCATTACCTAAACTTTGAATATCTTTTATATCGAATCGTTTATTATGCATTTGAGCCTCATTTACTGCAACAACTGAGCCTACTGTCTGTGCCATCACAAACGTATCCTTCATAATTTGTGTAAGTTGTTTATTACCGATTCCGCCATCGGAAAGCTCAATATGTTCTTTGAGGGTGATTCGTTTGAGATTTGACTTCATAATCCTAACCATAACTTGAATTAATTCTTGAGGGTGGTCGAGTTGTAGGTCGTCAATGAAATCCAAATAGTTCAATATGTGCGAAGGAGTAGGGTGAATTTTCGAGTATTTACCACTTTTGAGTGCAAAGGTATTACCTTGCATTACTTGGTAATGATTAACCCGTCTTTTCTGTTCAACTTCTGAATTACTACAAATTGTTTTTATCTGCCCCTTTGTGGCTTCTGGGAGCCTCGTAGAAGGGTCTTTTGATACTTTCGGCTGATTAACTAATTCATTCGACATATACACTCGTGTTAGTTTTCCAATTACTTTATAATTATATCTGAAATACAAATATGAAATATATTGCCTATACAACCAAAGGATTAGAGCAGGTTTCTTCTGATGAAATTAAGCACTTGCTACCCGAAGCAGAAATAGGCGAAATTAAAACCAAAAGAATAGTGTTTGAAACTGATAACGAACCACAAATACTATTACAACTAAGGACAGTTGATGATGTTGGCGTTCTCGTTAGTAAAACAGGAGCTTCAACGACTGAAGATGTTGTTTCTTTTGCAGAAACTTTAGATTTTAACGAAGCTATATCAGTTATAGAACAGGTTAGAGATATTGGTAAAAAATTTTCAATCACTGCGACTTTAGCTGGTGTGCAGGGCTATAAGAGTGGTGAGTTGATTGAAAGATTAAGCAAAGTATTTACCAGTAAAATGGGGTTGCAGTTTTCGGAAATTGAGCGCTTAGGTTTTGATATTAAGATATTTGTTGACCGTAATGAAGTTTACTGCTCGGTTCGTTTGGCAGAAGAAAGCCTGCATAATCGTAGATTTAAAACTCACTCAAAAGAAGGGTCGTTAAAATCAACGATAGCCGCTTCTCTTGTTCAGTTGGCTTGCGGTTGGGATACAAACTTAAAAGTTGTAGATAATTTCTGTGGAAGCGGGACTATCTTGGCAGAAGCATTATTGGCTGGAAATCAAGTATTTGGGGGAGATATTGACCCCGAGAGTGTTCAAATAACTATTAAGAACTTACAAAACTTGCATTATAAAGCAGAGGGTAAAATTAAAGTTCTTGATGCAACACATACAAATTGGTCAAACGGTTGTTTTGACTGTGCCATTTCAAATTTGCCTTGGGGAAAGCAAGTAGAAATAAACCATATTACCAGCCTCTATGCAGGAACAATGAAAGAATATCAGCGAATACTCAAACCAGATGGCAAACTTTGTTTGATAGTATCAAATCCTGAACTTTTGGTTAAATATGCCAAGCGGTATTTCCCTGATAAAAGAGTAACGACAAACAAAATTGGTTTCTTAGGGCAAAATCCAACGATAGTTTTAATTACTTGACAGCGATATTCTCGTCTATCCATTTGTCTAAGTTCACGCTTTGGTCATAGGTAATGTAGTTTTCGTCAGGTGTAGGCTCTTCAAACATTTCAAATGCTTTATCCATTGTTTCATCAGAAAGCTGGTCTCTTTCTTGAGAAACCAAGTTCTTTTTCCTCCTATGAGCAATTTCTTCTATTGAAGTATTAATATAGATCAACTTCCAAGATACACCGTATTTCTCAGCAATACTTTTTATAGTATTTCTCTCAGATTTTAATAAACTGCCACCGTCAAAAACAACTGTTTTTCCCGCCTTTAGCAAACTCTCTAACTCCCCGTAAGCTTCGCTATAGACTAAATTCCAATCTTTTTGAGTCATATTAGGAGCGTCTAAGTGTCTTTTATTCATCATCTTATCAACCGATGTTCTTTCAAAGCCGTACCTTCTAACTAACTCTTTGGCAAAAGTCGATTTACCTGAAAATGGAAGTCCAGTTATTATATAAAGCATAATTGAATTATAATCTATAGACTTAAGACTTAAAAACGGCAAGTCATACATTAAAAAAAGTTTTTGAGCTTCAATTTACCGTATTCCAACCAACTAACCTATAATATCCATTTGTCTCTACAGTATGTTCTATACACAATGAGGTAATTAGGGAGTGGGTTATATAATCAGTTTGGTGTTGCGTAAGCGTATTGGTCTAGTTGAACCTGCCATTCTTCAAGTGTAAAATACAGTTTAGCCATATAGTCCTCAAGGGTGTTCCATTCTGAGACTATTTGGCTCACTTAAAAAATTAGTTCAGATTTTCTTTAATATATTGATGAATTACCTCCCAATTATCCTGTCCCCCTTTCGGAACTAAGACGTACTGACGATTAACCACCACTTCCTCCAAAACGTTATCGGTTGTAAGAGTAACTGTTTTAATTTTCAGATCTTTTAATTCTCCATAGTCATTCAACAGATCAAAACCGCTTTTAAAATCAATGTCGGTTAAAACATTTTTTGAAGCAGTATTAATTACTGAAATTATTTTTGGGATACTTTTGTATGAGAGTAGTTTATTTTTTAATGCTACTATCAAAGCCTGTTGCCTTTGAGCTCTGGCGAAATCTCCGCCTCCTATTTCGGAATGACGCGATCTGACAAACTTTAAGGCAGTTTCTCCGTCCATTACCTGAACACCTTTTACGTATTTAATTGTTTCGTATCTACAAGGAAACTCTTTTTCCAAAAATTCTCCGGATAGGGTAGCAGTCAAAACTTTAATTTCTTCTTCGCTCTTACCGCAAAGTTCGTTTTCTAAACCTTTTAACGGATAGAACTTGTCCTCAAAGGTATAAGGAACATTGACACTAATTCCACCTAAAGTATTAATAATATTAGTAAATCCGACAAAATTTACGGATACAAAATAATCAATTTGAAGACCGGTGATTAGGTTAACCGCGTATTTCGCGAGATTTCCCCCCCCTGCTTCGTTAAGATATTCAATCGGTTTATCAGGATAGTTTTTATGATCCGTTCCTATTGCATAAGCGTGATTAACTTTTAGATATTCGCTTTTGTCTCTCGTCACGGGTAGATAAATAGCCACATCTCTTGGTATAGATATTAAAGTAATCGAATTGTCCCTGGGTCTTATGTGAGCAATTAATATTGTGTCCGTTAACAACCCTCCTTCGTGCCCAGGTCCTCCGTATCCTAAAATAAGGATGTCTTTTGGTCCCAAGGGATCTGGTGTAGGAGTGGGCGAGACAGAAACTTTAGCTTCTACTTTCGAATTAGCAAGCGCTTTTGAATCAACGTAAATATTTTTATAAATACCCCACAGGTAAGATAGAGTCGTGGATGCTAAAAAAAGCACCAAAAAAAATATTCCCAGATAGATTTTTCTTTTCACTGAACTAGCGTATATTGTAGAGGCTTATTACATCGGCTGCAAAGCGAATTTCCCGAATCTCTTTACTATGGGAATGAGCTGCAGTCCCGCAAAGTGGGATAGCACAGCCACGTAAGACGGACATCCCGGTCTTTCTCATGTCTGGGGAGGACGTCCTTCAAAAGCTTGCCAGATAGTTTTTCAACTTGTAGTTAAATAAGTCGGACGAGTGTGCTGGAGTTTTGCCTTAAAGACAATTGTAGGCCATTTTTTTAATGCCAGTTTGAGAACTTCTTCAACTCTACCGGCAAAGACAAACTTAATATCTTTTTGTACATTTTCGGGAACATCTTCCATATCCTTTTTGTTATCTTTGGGAAGTATTATCATTTTTAATCCGGCGCGATGCCCAGCAATAACTTTTTCTTTTACTCCTCCGATTTCAAGCACCCTTCCCCTTAGCGTAACCTCTCCGGTCATACCGACATCTCTTTTGGTCGGAACTCCAGTTAACGCCGAAACCAACGCCGTTGTCATGGCAACACCCGCCGACGGACCGTCTTTGGGAACAGCCCCTTCCGGGACATGAATGTGAACGTCAATTTTTCTTCCAAAATTTTCCCTCAATCCCAATTCCAACCAATGTGCCTTTGCCCAAGTGAAAGCTGCTCGGGCAGACTCCTTCATCACATCCCCGAGTTGTCCGGTTAAAGTCAGTTTTCCCTTCCCGGGCATCAAGGCAACTTCTATGAAAAGTATTTCGCCTCCTGCTGCTGTAACAGCTAAACCTGTCGCCATACCGACTTCGTCTTTTTTCTCTGCTATTTGTGAAGAGAATTTCTGCGGGCCTAAATACTTTAAAATGTCACCCTGGCTGATAACCTTAGAATATTTCTTTTTCTCGGCAACCAAAGTGGCGAGTTTTCGGCAAACAGATGCCAAGTTTCTCTCCAAATTTCTGACTCCGGCTTCCCGCGTGTAACGGTTGATTACTTCATTAGTAGCTTTTTCGGAAATTTTTATTTCTTTACCGTCTAACCCATGCAGTATTAATTGTTTTGGCCATAGAAATTTATTAGCTATGTGGCTTTTTTCATCTTGGGTGTAACCTGGAAAACTAATTATTTCCATTCTGTCCCTTAGTGCATAAGGAATATTTTCAAGAACGTTTCCTGTGCAAATAAACATAACCTGAGACAAATCAAACGGAACTTCGAGATAGTGATCTGAAAATTCTCTGTTTTGCTCGGGGTCCAGTGCTTCCAGTAGAGCCGATGAAGGATCGCCTCTGAAATCTACCCCTAACTTATCAATCTCATCGAGCATAAATACAGGGTTCCTGGTACCGGCATTTTTTATTCCTTGAATAATTCTTCCGGGAAGAGCCCCGACATATGTCCTTCTGTGGCCTCTAATTTCCGCTTCGTCCCTGATTCCCCCCAGTGATATTCTTACGAATTCCCTCCCTAAAGCTTTAGCGATGGATTTTCCGATAGAGGTTTTTCCGACTCCCGGAGGACCCATGAAACAAAGTATTGTGGGTTGTGATAACATAAATTTGTCTTCATCGGAACCATCCTTTTTCTTTGGCTTTGCTTTTACCTTCTCGTTTTTAACCTTCATTACGGCCAAAAATTCCAGGATTCTTTCCTTAGCCTTTTTAAGACCGTAATGGTCATTATCCAATACGTCTCTTGCGTGTTTTATAGAAACATTATTTGGTGACTCCTTACTCCAGGGCATGTCGGTTAACCAGTCCAAGTAATTTCTTATATATCCTCCTTCGGGATTATGGGGTGAAAGCTGTGATAATCTTTTAAGTTCCTTATCAGCCTTTTCTCTGACATCCTTAGGCATACCAGCCTTCTTGATCTTATCTTTGTATTCACTAAGTTCTTCAGATGACAAATCACCTTCCTCCCCCTCTCCCAACTCCTCCTCTATTGTTCTTTTCTTTTCCCGAAGCATAGCTTTTCTCATTTGGTCTTCAAAGCGTTTTTGTGTTTTTGAAGATATTGTCCGTTCAAGTTCCAACACATTAACCTCATGAGCAAGATAATGGAGAACTTTTTCCAATCTGCCTTTAAGAGACGGGTTTTCCAAAAGTTCCTGTTTTTTCTTAGTCTTTAAGTCAAGCAATGAAGCTACTTGGTCCGCAAGTTCCGGAGGTTCAACTTTGCCTGATACAAGTTTCATAACTGTCATTATTTCAGCCTGTTTTCCCAGATTTATAGCTTTTTTGAATAACTCTTTAACTTTATTAGCCAGGGCAGAAGTATCCGCACTTTCGTCTTTTTCTTCCTGGAGCTCCTCAACATAACCGATAAGGTAAGGTTCATGTGAAGAAATGTTTAAAAGTTTAATTCTGGCCTGACCTTTAACTACGGCGTGAACTTCTCCCTCGGTCGACATCATTTGGCTTATCGTTGCAATTGTTCCGATATGAAAAAGGTCCTCAACTCCGGGATCGGGAATTTTAGCTTCTTTCTGGGTAAATACCCCAATAACCCGATCTTCCTGAAATGCGGTATTTATAGCCGCGATGGACTTTTTTCTGCCAAAAGATAAAACCGCATCGGTATGGGGAAAAACTATAGATCCACGAATCGCCACTATAGGTATTTGTCTGGTTGTTTTAGTTCCCTGTTCCATGAGTAATTAATTTATTAGTTACAATATTTTAGCAGTCTAAAACGAAAAGTGCTAAAAGTCAAGTCCTTAATTTTAGATGGATATACAGTTTGATCAGTCTAAAAGGTTGTATAAATGAAGTTTCTCTATAATGTAAGCACTAACTACACCCAGTAATCCCCCCGCCAAAACGTCAAGCACGCTATGAACATTACTCAACACTCTCCCCAAAGCCACAAAAACAGCAAGAATTATGAACTTTTGCCCTAATTTTTTATTGTGCAGCCAGATACTGGCGGCTCCCGCAAAAGCAACCGCAGAGTGAGTAGAAGGAAAAGAGTTACTGGCCGGAATAGTAATAGTCAAAGGAATTAAACCGTTTAATTCAAACGGTCTTGTTACTGGCAGTAAGCCTTTAAACATCTGTGCGGCCACCCACGATACCAAAGTTGCCAAAAGTGCATGCAAAACCAATTCCTTTTTGATTCTTCCGTCAATTATCCAAAGAAAAACCAATCCTCCAAACATAAACCAAATCAAAAAAGAGGCCAAAAAGGTTATGAAAATCGAAGATTCGCTTGATAATATATTGGGGTTCATTTAGTCATTCGTGTATTACAATTCTAGTTCCTGGGTTCGAATCTGTTGACCTTATGGAATTTTTATTTTCAGACAAGACCGGACTGATCCAATAGTAAATTTCCTTAGCAACATCGACCGGTAAATTAACACAACAGTGACTGCGCTGTCGTCCAAAATCATTATGCCAATAAGCTCCGTGTAAACCGTATCCTCTCCATCCAGGCACTTGGGGATTTTCAAAATACATTACATAAGGAACATTGGGAAGATTATAATAATATTTTCCTTCCCCACCCTCCATTCTTGTAGCTCTCAATTTAATCCAAACTCTGAATTCCCCCTGCGGAGTCGGCCACCAAGGAAGTCCTGTGGATACTGGGGTTTCTAGAAAGAGATTGCTTCCCTCCCAGGCATAAAGTTTTTGATCAGAAAGATCCACCTCTACCCAGCGTTCTTCGTTGGCAACCGACAGAACTTTATAGCCATCTTCTTTTGAAGCAATTAGCGGTATAGCAATCTCTTGCCCTTCAAAGAAGGCTGCCGTCTGGGACAAATCTATCAGTCCTGATAAGTTCGAGTATGAACAAGCCAACGGGTCCGAAGTACTTAATTCTTGATTCTTAGGATTTCGAAATAGAAACGAAAGAAGCGTAAAAAAAATAAGAGATATAGATAATGCAATAAGAAAGTCTCTGGACATGTTTATTTTATTATATTAGCCTTTTAATATTGTAACAAGTTAGCACGTAAGTGGTCTTTATATTGTTATTTCAAAGAACAACTGGCTATACTATGGTCATAATGAAACATCACTCAACCTTGAAAAGTTTTAATTATGCTTTTCAAGGGTTAAAAACTGCATTAAAAAATGAACCGCACTTGAGGATTCACTTCACAATGGCAATACTGGCGTTAATAATGGGAGCTATATTAAAACTAACAACAATTGAGTGGCTTATTCTATCCTTCACGATTTTTTGGGTAATATCACTTGAACTTCTCAACACGGTAATTGAATCTTTTGTCAGCTTAGTCAGTCCGGAAATTCAACCCCATGCAAAAATTGCAAAAGATGTTTCGGCGGCGGTAGTTCTAACGGCGGCAATACTCTCGGTTATCGTTGGATTGATATTATTTATGCCTAAAATACTACTTCTCGTGAGTTAAAGAAAAAAGATAACAAGAAGTCCCACTAAGACTGTGTAGTAGCCGAAAATTTTAAATTTGTTTTTCATCAGCAGTTTCATAACGATATCAATTGAAGCAATCCCGACAATAAAGGAAACGATG
>MGHI01000012.1 GCA_001793155.1 Candidatus Woesebacteria bacterium RIFCSPLOWO2_01_FULL_39_61 | reverse complement strand
TGTTACAGATTTTCCCACCCTGAAATGTTTAAAAATCCCCGATTTTACCTAGAAAACACACTATTCATTGTGCCAACTCGTTAAGAATACCCGTAGTCTTTGTCTAAACTTCTAACTACTAATTTAATTCCTTACATTTATTTTTGAATAACCGAGAGTTTTAAGAGGCAATTTTAGTCGGAGTCCTTACATGACAAAATTGGCTTATTTTTAATGTATGTTGGGTGGCTGAGGGGTCTCGAACCCCCGACCTCAAGGTCCACAACCTCGCGCTCTAACCAACTGAGCTACAGCCACCTTATCACTTTGTACACTATTTTACTATTTCGGCTCTTAATTCTCTACCCGTACCAGATTTAAAATATTTTTCCAATTTTCTTGCTTCCAATCTATTCTTAACTATTTGAACAAAAATCAATTCGAAATCTCTAATATATTTAGTTGTTCTTGTGTTAGATAACCTACTATTATGTTCATTTAATCTTCTTAATATGTTTGAAGTAATACCAGTATAAAATTTATTTTTCGACATGCTCTTAATTATGTAGACAAAATATTCCACAACTCGCGCCCTGCCTGCCGGCAGGCAGGTCTAACCAACTGAGCTACAACCACTGTAACTTGTTAAGGTGGATGCTACGAAAACTACTGTTTTCCTACAGCCACCGTAAACTATAAATTATTTTATCAAAAACGCTGCGAGTCGCCACGCTAAAGCTAATATCAAAAATATTTAAGGTTTTTTGAAGGTGACCTTTTATTTCAACACCGAGCGATAAACCCTATCTAACTGGATAGCACTTTTTTCCCAAGTGTAATTTTTTATTTTATTCTTTATTTTTTGTTGCCTCTTTTGCGAAGCTAGCCTATCGGATAGAATATATTCGATTTGGGTTGCCAGGAGAACTGGATTATTAACCGAAGTTAGCATTCCACCGTGTACTGTACGAACCAGGTCCGAAGCACCGGCAACATTAGAAATAATAACTGGAGTGCCACATGCCATAGCCTCCAAGGCAACTATTCCGAACGATTCATAATGAGAAGGCATTACGACAAGCTCCGCGGCAGAATAATAATAGGGTAACATTTCTTGGGCCTTATGGCCGACGAATTTAACAGACGCTTTAATTCCAAGATCCCGGCGCAATTTTTCCAAATGTTTTAACTCTCCCGACCAAAGACTAACGGGTTCAGATGTATCTCCTCCAACAATCCATAACGAAATATGTTTCTGAAGCTTGGGATTTTTCACTAACAATATTTTTATAGCGTATAAGAGAACGTCAAACCCTTTTAGCGGTTCTATTCTACCTACCGATAAAATTAACTTTTTAAGAGAATCTGACCCAATTTCCATTTTTGCTTTGGATTTCGGAATTGGAGAAAAAAGTTGAACATCGAATCCCGGGCTAACGACGGAAATTTTTTCTGCTGAAGCGTCATAAAGATACTTTAGATAAGTTTTATCCTTATAGCTTGATGCAATTATGCGGTCGGATTTCTTGACTAATTTCCTCTCAGCTTTAAGTCGAGCACTTTCTTCAGTCTCGTCTTCTGATCTGCCAACCAGATTTTTCATAAGAGCAAGGGTGTGAAAAGTCATCAATAACGGGATTTGATATGCCTGTTTAATCTTAAGTCCTGCTAATCCCGAAAGATAATAGTGGCAGTGCAAAAGTTCATAAGTACGATTTTCCTTTCTGGAAAAGTTAAGAAAAGCTTTTGTAAAGCTGTCTACGTAGGGTAGTAAATTTTTCTTGGGAATAGGTTTTTCCGGTCCTGCAACAAGATGCATCAATCGCACATTAGGAGTAACTTCAATTAAGTAAGGCTTGAGTCGATCTTGTGAACGAGTAAACATGTCAACTTTGTAACCCAATTTACCCAACTGCTTTGCTGTTTCTAAAACGTATACGTTCAATCCTCCCGTTTCTTTACCTTCACTTGAAGCTATAGGACAGGTATGTAGTGAAAAAACGGCCAAATTTGTAGAAGTTTTCATCCGATCTCCGAAAAGATTATACAATTTTATGCAAACTTCGCGAATACCGAGCGTTTTAACGCTCGGGTGAAGCGAAGGAAAGAAACAAAGTTGTAATTAATTCATATGAAAATCCCATCATATTTTAGATTAGGAAGTGTAACCGATGTATCTCAGCCTACTCAGATTAACCCAAGATATATATTTATGCTAATATTTTTTATATGAGAATTTCAAAAGCTAAAATAAGAAATATTTTGAATCGGGAAATTAAAGTTCGGGTTTTACTTAAAATTGCCTCTACTTTGTTCGCTGTTTTGATTCTGTGGAGTCTATACAAAAAGGGGGTTGTTGCCCCAGTATTTATTAACGGTCAGCCAGTTACATTTGGTGAAATACTAAAATTAGTTCAGGATAGAGGTGGACCAAAAAATGCTCTTGATAGGCTGATTGTCGAAAAAATAGTAGAATTTGAAGCAAAAAAGAGAAACATCGTTGTAAAAAAGGAAGAAATAGAAGCCGAAATTCTAAGAACTGAAAGGAAAGCTTTGGAAAACGGTAAAACTTTAACCCAGCTCCTTAAGGAATCCGATCAAACAATCGAGGATCTAGAGAAAAATGTAAAATTAAGAATAACTATATATAAAATTATAGCCAAAGACGTAGACGTTACTGAAGAAGAAATAGACGCCGAGATAAATAGAAACAAGGATTTGTATAAAGGCAGGGAACAGGAGCAGATAAGGCAGGAAGTAAAAGAATTATTGTTATCCCAAAAATATGAACAACTTTACGAGAGTTATTACGTTGAAGCGAAGGCGAATACAAATTTTGATTTCTTCATAAGATTTTAAATAACTTATTATTTTTTAGTTATTGTAAGCAAGAAATTCTTATAAATATCGTTTGTGGTTACGACTCCGACAAGCTTACCATGGTTTATTACAGGTAGACGGCGGATTTCGTAGATGAGAAGGAGCGAGCAGGCAGTTAAAATATGATCGTTCTTGCCAATTGAAATAATGTCTTTAGTCATCAAATCTTTTGCTTTCAGCTTAACGATTGCCCGGGTTTCTTTTTCAAGATTATTACGATTCGTATAGTATTCTATGTTTTTATAGAACTCTTCTTGTGAGGGAAACAATCTGTAAAAAAGGTCTTTTTCTGAAATTACGCCAACCACTTTACCTTTTTTATTTACAATGGGAAGTCCGGATATATTTTTCTTTATGAGTAACCTGACAAGCTCTGTGAAGCGTGTAGAGGGAGTGGCAGTTATGACTTTTTTGGTCATTACATCTTTGACCAGCATAGCTACTATTTTAGATCGCAAAGTGTAAACTATCAACTTTAAATTTAAAGAAGTCTCTTTTTCTTTCGTCTGACTATCTTTAAATCAAACAGGCTTTTTCTTAAAGCATACGCCGCTCTTTCCTTTTCTTCCCCCTTAACGCCTTTTTCAATCAATTCTTCCGCTGTTTTTTTTGCCTCTAGCACTTTTTCTTCGGAAATCTCGTCAGAAAATCTTACGTCCTCGACAAGAAGACGTCCCAGACCGTCTGAAAAAGAAAACACTCCCTTACCGATTAATAAATTAATGGTATCGGTGGGAGTTTTAACGACTACTTCACCGAGGGTCAGGGTGGTTACAATAGGCATATGCCTTGACAGAACGGTTATTTCACCCTCAGTCGAGGGAAGAATAACCTCACTGGCCTCGCCGGAGTAAATACTTCCCTGGAGGCTGACAATGTCGATATGGAAGTTCATTTAGATCTTTATTTTTTGGAAGCTTCGTCGATCGTCCCGATCATATAGAAATCCTGTTCGCTTTTTTCATCGTGTTTGCCTTCCAGTATTTCTGCAAAACCGCGAACAGTCTCTTCGATAGGAATATATTTTCCCTCGCGGCCCGTAAAAGCCGAAGCAACGAACATTGGTTGGGTCAAAAATCTTTGAATTTTTCTGGCCCTAGATACGGTGAGTTTATCCTCGTCGGATAGTTCTTCGACTCCTAAAATGGCAATAATATCCTGGAGCTCTTTATATCTTTGCAGGACTTTTTGTACGCCTCTTGCTGTGTTATAGTGTTCGTCCCCTACTATTTCTGGGTTAAGCCCTTTAGAGGTTGAAGCAAGGGGGTCCACAGCAGGATATAAACCTTGTTCGGCCAATGAACGCTCGAGGGCAACACTGGCGTCAAGATGCGCAAAGGTTGCAACAGGGGCGGGGTCTGTATAGTCATCGGCAGGAACGTAGACTGCCTGTACCGAGGTTATTGAGCCTTTATATGTAGAGGTAATTCTTTCCTGAAGCTCAGCCATTTCTGAAGCAAGAGTTGGTTGATATCCCACGGCCGAAGGTGTTCTTCCCAAAAGAGCCGAAACTTCACTCCCAGCTTGTGCAAAACGGAATATGTTGTCTATAAAAAGCAAGAGATCCTGATTTTTTTCGTCGCGGAAATATTCTGCCATAGTCAGAGCGGAGAGCGCTACCCTGAACCTGTTTGACGGGGGTTCATTCATTTGACCGTAAACAAGAACTGTTTTAGCAAGCACTCCAGACTCTTTCATTTCCTTCAAAAGGTCATTTCCTTCCCGTGATCTTTCTCCAACACCAGCAAAAATCGAGTATCCGCCGTGCTTTTTGGCAACGTTATGAATAAGTTCCATTATGATTACTGTTTTACCTACCCCCGCTCCTCCGAAAGCTGCTACTTTACCGCCTTTAATAAAAGGACAAATAAGATCGATAACTTTTATGCCGGTTTCAAAGATTTCAGGAGTGGTTTTTTGCTCGACAAGCAATGGGGCATTTCTGTGGATTGGCAAATAGTGCCTTGCTTTAACCTTACCCTTTTTATCAACAGTTTCGCCTAGTACGTTGAATACTCTCCCCAAAGTATTTTTGCCTACTGGAACTTTTACAGGCGATTTTGTATCAATTACCGGAAGACCTCTTTTTAAGCCTTCAGCCGGTCCCATAACTAAGGTTCTTACCAAACCCCCTTCAAGATGTTGTTGGACTTCTGCCGTTAAATTCCTATCTTCGGGATCAATAACTAGAGCATTTTTTATCTTAGGAAGATCAGCCTCGCACCTCACATCTACAACAGGTCCGATTACCTTAACAACGTATCCTATGTATTTTTCAGTATTTCCTGCCATTGAAAATATTTCTAAATTCTTACTATCTCAAAACCGATTGAGCAACGGTAATGTCATTAATTTCAGTTGTTATCATGCTCTGTCTGGCTTTGTTATATTCAAGAGATAGACCATCTGATAGCTCTGTTGCGTTATCATATGCATTTTTCATGGCTATCATTCTTGCGGAATGTTCGCTGGCCTCGGCTTCAAAAATAGCTTCGGCAATTTGTATTTCAATATAAAAAGGTAAAAGATTATTAAGAACAGATATTGGATCAGGTTCATAATAAAATTTAACTGTACTTTGAGTAAGATCCGGGTTATTTTGGTATTCATGGCCAACGATCTCCAAAGATTTTTTGTGACTAACCTCTTCCAATAAATTTCGGGAAACAGGAAGAATTTTTTTGACCGACGGAACTTGGGAAAATGCAGTAATAAAATCACTGTAAGCAATATAAACCTCATCGTAAGTCTGCTCTGCGAAGCCTTCTGTAATAATTTTAGTTATTGCCGAAATAACCCCGACCCTCTCTTTTTCCTCCGAAAGGTCTGCAACTAGTTTTCCATTAGTCAGTGCAAAATACCGGCCCTTTTTGCCGACCGTTATGAAGTTATGGTTAATTTTTCCTCTTTCATCTATATGGGACTCTATTTTTTTGAAAAGGTTGACATTCAGACTTCCAGCTAAGCCACGGTTTGTGGAAATCAGGACATAAAGATCGTTAGCTGTAAATTTTGGCTGTCTCATTAAAGGGATTTCATTCGATTCAAAATCGTAAGATAAATTAGCTATCATTTCGTAAATTGCTCCAGCGTAAGGCTTGGCACTTAAAGCTTTACTTTGAGCCTTTTGGATTTTCGAGGCAGAGACCATCTCGAGAGCCTTGGTTATCTTGCCTATATTTTTTATAGATCCTACTCTTTTTTTAATTAGTCTTGGGTTCGCCATGTTCCGCCATTTCTGTTTCCATCTGATGCTCAAACATAAATTCAGTTTTAAAATCTGAAATTGACTTAACCAACTTTTCTTCTAATATTTCATCAATTTCACCCTTTTTGCTGATCTCTTCAGGTATTTTTTTATACTTTTTTTGGACGAAGACCAGAAAACCTTTTTCGAATTCCCTTACCAGTTCGAGAGGTATATCATCGAGACTGCCAGATGTTGCAAGATATATTACCAACACTTGGTTTTCAACGCTGTAAGGCGTGAATTGGTCCTGTTTTAAAATTTCAACAATTCTTTTACCTCTTTCAATTTTCTCTTTCGTATTTTCGTCTAAATCCGTTGCAAATTGCGCAAAAGTAGCCAATTCGTTATATTGCGATAAATCCAGTCGAAGCCGGCCTGCAATTTTTTTCATAGCTTTAATTTGTGCTGCACCGCCTATCCTTGATACAGAAAGACCAACGTTTAATGCGGGTTTTATGCCGGCAAAGAAAAGATCGCTCTCTAAATAAATCTGACCGTCGGTAATGGAAATCACGTTTGTGGGAATATAAGCGGAAACATCCTGGGCTTGGGTTTCTATTATTGGAAGTGCAGTCAAGCTGCCTCCTCCGTTTTTGTCCGATAACTGGCAAGCCCTCTCTAAAAGTCTCGAATGAAGATAAAAGACATCTCCAGGATAAGCTTCTCTTCCGGTCGGTCTTTTAAGAAGAAGCGACATTTCCCTGTAAGCCCAAGCGTGTTTGGTCAGATCATCGAAAACCAAAAGCGCGTGTTTGCCTTTTCCCAAAAAATATTCTCCAATTGCACAACCGGCATAGGGGGCAAGGTATCTCATAGCGAATGAATCGGAGGCAGAAGCGGAGACAATAATTACTTTTTCAAAAACACCGTATTCTTTAAGTTTTTTAATAACCTCGGCATTTTTTGACCGTTTCTGACCAATCGTTACGTATATTGAAATTACGTTTTCGTTTTTCTGGTTAATTATGGTGTCGATAGCTATGGCAGTTTTACCTACCTGCCTGTCCCCTATTATGAGTTCCCTTTGGCCTCGCCCAATTGGAATCATAGAGTCGATCGCTTTTATGCCTGTTTGAAGAGGGGTATCGACGGGTTTTCTATCTACTATACCGGGGGCTATTTTTTCAATAGGCATGGGGGTCAGCTTTTTGAATTTCCCCATTTCATCAATCGGTTCTCCGATGGCGTTAACCACTCTTCCCAACATTTCTTCGCTTACGCCTATTTCCATAAGGTGTCCCGTTGTTCTAACCTTTGTTCCAGAGGAAAGACTTTCATAATCTCCCAATACTATTGCCCCAACTCTGTCCTCTTCGAGATTAAGTGCAATACCGAATATTCCGTTTCCGAATTCAATCAACTCGCCATACATAACATCCTCCATGCCGGATAGCCATACGCATCCGTCGGCAAGCGAAATAATTTCACCGGTTTTACTGTCTTTCGTGTTAAGATTATTGGTTTTCATGAATATTTTTAGACAAATTCCTTATCCAATTGGCTTAATTTGATTGATCGTAATTTTTTGTGATTGAGAAATGGAGAAGTGTTGAGTTTTATGGCAAACATGAGACACATAAATTTTAAAATTGCTTTTTCCTTTTATCTCTTTCAATTTGCTTTTTGGTTCCCTGCAGAATTTCCTTTGCCTCCAAGTTAGCCCTTTCGATAATTTTTCTTTTTTCTATCTCGGCTTCTCTTTTTGCCTTAGTGAGTATTTCATTTTTTTCTTTTTGCGTTTCAATCAATGTATTTTTCTTATCCGCCTCGACCTCTCTTTTTGTTTTTTCAATTTCCGCCTTTTCCTTCTCAATTCCCTCAAGCTCTTCCTTCCTTTTCAGGATAGTTTCCAGTATGGGTTTGTATAAAACCTTCTTTAGTAAGACCAATAGTAACCCAAAGTTTATAATTTGAACCGCAATCAAAATAGGGTCTATTCCTAATTTTTCCATACGCTTTTCTACACAAACTTTATGATCAGTGCAATAACCAGTGCGTAAATAGCAATTGCTTCTGCAAACGCTATTGAGAGAATGAGTGTTGTCGTAATCTGATTTGATGCTTCCGGGTTTCTACCTATTGCCTCCATTGCGCCTTTTCCTATTAAACCTACTCCGATTCCGGGACCGATAGTACCTAAACCGATCGCTAACGCGACTGCCAAATCCTTTAGTTCCACTTAAATTCCCACCTCCCCTCCGAGTTTAATACTTTTTTGATTAGAATTTTCACTTTCGTGGTGTACCTCAGAGGCTACAACTATAAATATTGCAGTCAGCATAGTAAAAACGAGTGCCTGGATAAATCCTACAAACACTTCAAGAAATAAAAAGGGTACGGGGACAAGTATAGGAATTAAAAATACCATGACTGCCAAAAGTACTTCTCCGGCAAAGATGTTTCCGAAAAGTCTGAAAGAAAAAGAGAGAACCTTAGAAAATTCCGAGCTTAGCTCTAAAATTCCTACAAAGAAATTGATAGGATTTTTAATGTTAATAAATCTGGCTATATAACCTTTGAAACCGTGGGATTTAATACTTACATACTGTGTGAATCCTACCGAAATAAGTGCCAGTGCAAGTGTAGTATTTAAATCAGCATTAGGACCTCTAAAAAGCGGGATAAATTCCCTGCCGTGTTCGGTTGCCTTATAAAACCCTACTGAGCCTACCCCCGGCACTAAGCCGATCCAATTTCCGATAATAATATATAGGAAAAACGTAAAAAGGAGAGGAAAAAGTTTTTCTACCCTGTCTCCGGCAATGTTTTTGATGAAGTTATAAAAGCCCTCGATAATCATTTCCAGTGCCATATAAAGCATGCTTTTTCGCTCTTTCACTGTTTCAGGTTTTTGACTTGCGGTTTTAAACGCAAGTAAAATCAAAATTCCCATAACGATTAGACTCGTTAATAAAGAATTTGTAATATTAAGGCCAGCTATATTTGCGATTATTTCCGGCGCTACTGAAATATGTAATTTACCCATTTTTAAATTTATGTAATTTTATTCTGGTTGCCTTATAGATTGCTGTAATTACACCCAATATTATTCCGATTACAATAAAAAGAGGGGTAGTTGAGAATTTTTTATCTAAAAATACTCCCAGCAAAAGCATTACTATTGGAAAAAATACAAGTGAGAAAGAAATTATGCTAGCCTCATAAAAAGCCTGGCTCAATAAGTACCAGCTATTTTCCTTCTCGGATTTTTTAGAACTTATTTTTTTAGGATGTTTTTTAAGCATAAAAAAACAAAATGTTTTTGAAAAATAGATGAGTTCTTAAATAAAAAACAAAACTCTCACAGTCGAAGCGTGAGATCTGCACTACTTTTCATCTGATTTTAACTAGACTTTCTGATAGTGTCAACCAAAAAAAATGAGGTCTTGTAATTTTAAAAAAACTTATTTAGACTTTCAGACATGGGTGTAGAACATCATTGTGAAGCGGTTGTCGTTAGCTGTATTGATTATCGGTTTCAGGGGTATTTAAAAGACTTTCTTTATGAAAATTTAAAAGATAAAACGTTTGATTATATCGGATTTGCCGGCAGTACAAAAGATCTGGATATAATTATGGGACAAATCGAAATATCAGTAAGGTTACATAACATAAAAAGAGCGGTTTTAATTCACCACGAAGACTGTGGTGCATACGGGGCTGAAGGGTCACTTGCAAGACATACTCAGGATCTTCTCAAAGCAAAAACGGAGATTAATGAAAAATTTCCATCACTAAATGTGGATCTTTACTATTTAAAGCTGGACGGAAGTTTTGTGGATATTTCCGCTTCAGAACCAGAGTAAGAAAAATAACCGGAGATCTTATTTGTTTTTTTGCCAGAGGGCATACATTGCAACTATCCAAATCCGCTCGTCCGGTGAATTCCAACCTCCGTCTAACCCTTCCAAAAAATATTTGTATTTCCCGCCGACTCTCTCTCTTTTTATTCTGGTTATTCTACCGCCCCTGTCTACTCCCTGAACAAATTCCGCCCCTCTTACAAAACGGCGACGTAGGGCTTGAGATGCTCTTTCGTAGGCTATTTCGTCTTTGAATAACGAGTCAACCATACTGTCCAATTTATCGGAGTGATTTGAATCCAGTTGCGATATATAAATCGCGGCCTTTGGAAATCTCATACCAATAATAATTATCTAAAAAATTGTTTTTGTCAAATGCAATAGTGGGGCTCTGCAGTGTATAATTATTGTATAGTTTATGGTTACAGTTTACACAAGCAGTCGAGAAAAATCAGAGCCTGAGCCCGAAGGTGCGGCCGATTCGACGATTGGCCGGGAAGGAACGTTTTCTACGAACCAAGAGATTCTGCCCGGAAGGAGAGATGTATCCCCTGAGATGGCTACAACCGGTGGTCAGATCCGCAAAGAACTGAACTCGGATCAATCGCTATCCGGCGTTAAAGTAGAAGCAGCACTCTCATTACAGGGTAAACGTCACGAAAGTGGTGTTCCAAGTGTTAATCCTACCAGGAAAGATCAACACAGAGATTTGCCGGAGAAACCTAAAGAGATAAATATAGTGGAAAAAAAGCCCAGAAGTGATAATTTTTCGGATTATCTGGGTGAATTTATAGATGAATTTGAGAAAAGACTGGCAAAGAAGGGCTATAGTAACGGTGACGGAAATATTAAAGTCAGCGAAGTATTGGGAAGCATAGCCCGACTTTATGAAAGAATCAGAACGACTGTTGAATATAAAGGAGAGCATGTTTTAAGACGCAATGCCATTGAGCGAATTTTGAAACGATTGGTATGGGAAAAAGGAAGCCTGCGCTCCGACGTTAATACAAAAGGTATTTCAGAAACATTACTCAAAGAGCTCATTTGGGCTCGATATTTAAAAAACGACTCAGTTCCAAAGCTAAAAATTGAAGAAGTCCAAAAAATAATCGATAAGTATTTTTCCGTATTGCGGAATTTGGACAATATTCCCCAGGGCACTTCGCCGGGAACGGTTCGCAACTGGATTTGGGGTATTGCATCGAGCGAAATAGAAGAGGCAATAGATCCTTCCAACCGAGAGTTATATGTGAAACTAATGCACGGATGGTTTAAAGGTAATTTTATCTGGAAAGATACGAAACTACCTGATCATGAGAAAGATATACAAATTCATCTTGCTATACACCGTGCATTCACCAAGTCGGACGACCAGATTATGCGGTATCATCTTCTGGTTGAAGAATATCCAAATTGGAACAATCTTACGAAAGATGAAATTTACACCTTTATTAATAGCTTCCCCAAAATATACGCTGAAATCGAAGGCCACTTAAATTTTTCGGGCAGATTTGTTCTTTACAGAAAACTGCAAAAGCACGCAGCCGCTTTTGAAATATTCAGGTCAATTGCCCAGGAGGAAGGATTAAAGCTAAGGAAGCTTTTGGAGAGCGAAAAAAAATTCGAAGAAAAGATTCGGGATGTTTGCGAGAATAAATATCAGCAGATAAAAAAGAAGGTTACCACTGGTATTGTAAGGAGCATAATTTATATTTTCATCACCAAAGTTGTCCTGGCGCTGGTTTTAGAAATTCCGTATGAAATATACAGGTACGGAGATATAAGATATATACCGCTTTTTATAAATATCGGATTTCCTCCCTTTTTGATGTGGTTAATAGGTATTTCAATAGGAGTCCCCGGAGCAAAAAATACTCAGATAATTGTTGACAGACTAAAATCAGTTGCATTCCAGAAGGACGAAATTACGAAAGCTATATTTACAACGAAAAGAATTCAGTCCAACTCCCTTTTAATATCTTCATTCAGTTTTATTTACACTATTATGTTTATTTTGGTTTTTGGTGGTATTTACTACCTTCTACTTCTACTTAATTTTTCTATTTTTGCCACACTAGTTTTTTTTGTTTTTATATCCTTGGTTTTGCTTTTTGCCTACAGAGTCCGTTTCAATGCAACACAGCTAAAAGCTGAAGCTGATAAGGATGATATATTCGGACACCTTTTCAGTTATTTGACTCTACCATTCCTTAATTTCGGCTTTATTCTTTCAAGGGGGTTGGCAAGGTTAAATTTTCTTACAATCTTATTAGATTTTATTATCGAAGCTCCTCTCAAAAGCATAATCGAGGTATTTGAAGAGTGGACGTCCTTTATCAGGGAAAAACGAGAAGAAGTAATTGAAGTTCCGGAAAGTTAAACCTTAATACGATGTCTAACTTCTTTTAATAGTGTAATATTTAGGGTGGTACAGAAACGCCGCAGGTAAATCCTCGAGTACAAATCTTTGAAAATCAAGATATGTATTTTTCCTTTGGTCCATATCAAGAGACGTTCTACCCTCCTCTAATAATTTATCTATCCTGGCTGAAGAGTATTTCGATATATTGGTGGTCGTTATTTGGGTTGAATGCCATATTGAATATTGATCAGGATCTTGAGGAATATCGTAGATTGTCAGAAAAGTCTGAAATTCTGACGGTATTATTGAGGAAACCTGGACTCGGGTTTCAACGCCGATTTCCTTCCAGTCATTGGAAATTTGTTCTGCGACGTTAAGCAAATTTGTAGTTGTAACCAGATTTATTTTAAGGTCGCTTTTCGCTTCTTTCGGAAGATCATTTATAAGCTCTTTAGCCCGCGTTTTATCAAAAGCATACTTTTTTACTTGGGGATTATAAGCCCAAGAACTGGGAGATATCGGGCTTATTGCCCTTTCTCCTAATTTTTCTTTATCTATCGCATAGGTCAAAGCTTGCCGTAAGTTTTTTTCAGATAAAACTTTATCTTGAGTATTGAAAAATAAAGTCACAACCTGATTAATATTAACGTTTTCTGAAATTGTCGTTGTTTTCCAATTATCAAAAGGCTTTGGGTCAAGAACTTCTATGATAGAGTCAACCTCTCCCAACTTGAAAGCGAGTTTGGTTCTTTCTAAGGTGGGATAAAATTTATAAACTTTTTTCCTGTCGTCGGAATTTAAAATCTGAAGTTCGGTAACAAATCCCCCTGAAAGCTGGACTTTTTCGACCTTCCAAGTCCCAGTACCCAAAAGACCTTTTTTAAATGTGGGTCTGGCTAAAACGCTGGGGAAGGGTGAAAAGATGTTTTGCAGTTTAAACGAGATAGTTTTATCGTCAGACTTTTGAACCTCTACGTCTGAAAATTCATAGGCAATAGAATCTGAATTAACTTTACTCCCGTCGTGCCATACCTGATCATCACTTAGGTGGAATATCCAGGTTTTACCTTTATCGGGAGTTTCCCAGGCGCTGGCTAATGAAGGCACGACATTTTTGTTATCGTCAATTTTTGTTAGACCGTAGCTTATTTCCGAGAGAACGAAGGAAGGAAGAGTGTCTGTATGATACCTCCCCGTCACTCCAATTCTTTCGGGCCTCGGTCTAGTAAGAATGGGGAATAAATATTTTATTAAAAAAAAGATAATTACTCCGAAGATTACACCAAGCAGTAAAATCCACTTAAATCGCTTTATATATGCAAAAGTAACTTTATAAGCGTACTTGAAATTTGGCATACCTTAATGCAAATGAGGCATTAAAAAACCAGTTGTAAGATTGAAACGATAATAAAAGCTGCGGAAACGATGAAAGTAGCTCTGAAGGTAACTTTTTCAAGGCCCCTCCTGGTGAAAGATGATCCGGAACTTCCCCAAGAGCGGGCGAAACCAGTACCCTTAGGTTGCATAAGTATCATTACGATCAGGATCGAAGCGAAAACAACCTGTAAAATTAGAAAAATATTAGGCATATTCGGTTATTATACACTTAAGCTAATAAGATTGAAATTATTTTACCAGCCAGTAAATTGCCGAAGTTATTACCGAGAGTAAAAACGAGAATGCGACGTATGCAAAAAAGCCCTCAAAGTTAATGCTCGGAATATCAAACCACGTACTTGTGAATCCCGCGTAAGAAAAGCTAATTACTTTAAAGCCTTTTACTACGAGGCTTACCAAATATATTACTATAGCCGAAGAAACCCAGCGGAAAAGCCCATATGTGACTAAATTTAAAGGTAACAAAAGTAAATTAATAACGGGTTTGGCGATAATAGAAACAACAGTAACACCAACTCCGGCCATAAGGAGAGTTTTAATACCTTGGTCAAAGTAAATTCCGCTAGCAATTTGGCTGACTGTCCAGAGCGAAAAAGTGTCGATTGCATAGTGTCTCAGGATTCTCTTCATAACTTATTAATTATATATTAAATCAATTTTACAACTTTTTCTTGTAACTTCGGGGAATTAACATTTTTTTGACCAAGTTAAAATGATATCGCCTTGCAAACCTGTGGGCTTCATTCCTGATTCTTTGTAGAAGATTACGAGCTGGACCCCTTGCCAGTTTAAGCGTTTGAAAACTAATTTTGTTACCCTTGAGCGTTGCCATAACCAAAGTTTCTTCGCGTTTTGCCAGACCCACGATAGGCAGATCAATATTCTTAAATTCTTCTAGGAAAGTTTTAAGTTGACCCTTCCCTCCGTCGACCACTATAAGATTTGGTAATCCCCAAGTTTCTTTGTTTTTCAATCTTCTTTGAGCAATTTCCGAAAGCGATGAAATATCGTCCCTGCTCTTTTTTTGACGAACCCTGAAATGTCTATATAGGCTTTTTTCAGGTTCGCCGTTTATAAAAGTGACCATTGATGCCGTGACGCTAGTGCCTCCTAAATGGGCTACATCAAAACACTCAATACGGGATATACTATAGGTGATCTGAAAGAATTTTCTCAATATATTAGTCAGTTCCTCTTCTTCTTTTTTGCGAATATCTTCCAAAAAGTTGGGGTTTTCCAAAAAGTAATTAATTGGGGTAATTGGTTGAGTTATATACTCGATAGATTTTATTTTTTCACGGACCGCTTTGGCTTCTTCAAAATCTTCGTTTTTAGCCAATCCGTTCATTTCTTTTTCCAGACTTCTTTTAACTTTATAAAGGTCACCCGACAGAAACGTCTTTATCATTTTGATATTTCTTTTATATTTTTTTTGGAGTCTGTCTTTTTCCTGCCGATCCTTAATTTTTTCGATTTCGTTCGGACAGGGATTACAAAGACCTATCTGGCTATATAAACAGGCTCTGTTTCCGATTTTATGCTGGGAGTAGGGGAAAATTCTTCTTATGAGTTTCAACACTGTCTTAACGGATGTTGAGGATGGAAACGGTCCGTAGAATAAAGATCGATCGCTTCGATCCTTTTTTCTTGCGATCAGAACCTGCGGGTAAGTGTCTGGGGTAATTATAATGTAGAGAGGGCGCTTATCGTCCTTAAGTTGACTATTAAACTTTGACTGAAATTGATTAACGAGTTTGGCTTCCAAAAGCAAAGCCTCAATCTCACAGTCAACACGAATTATTGAAAAACCGGTAGCCTCTGTCATCATTTGCAGCGTTTTTCCGAAAATTTTATTTGAAAAATAAGATTCAAGTCTTTTTTTAAGGTTATTTGCTTTGCCGACGTAAATAGGAACGCTTGCTTTATTCCAAAATATATACACACCCGCATCCTGAGGAACGTTGTTTAAGTTAGATCGATTTTTACTGTATTTTTGAAGCTTCACGTCCGCCTACTTTTTAAAAACCTTGTAAACAAAAGAAAGGGAGATTTTTTTAATTTAGTGAGAGATAAGATCAATAAGCCTAAAAAGAAAAAGACCAAAATTAGAAGCTGAAGAATAATGACTCCTACTTTATCCGTTGCTATTAAATTAGATTTGCCTCCGACCTTCACAATAATTTGGTTTGGTGCTAACGCTGCAAAATTCCCATAAGGAACTTCAATCAAAGTTTTATACTCGGCGAAGGGGGGTAGAACAGATATAGAATCGCTTTTAATCCAAACACCGTCAAAAAAAATGGAAGGAACGAGTTCATATTCTGCTGCCGAGCCTAGGTTTTTAAAGGTAAGGGTGAGTTTTTTCTTGGTAAGTCCCCAGGAGAATTTGTGGTCAACTCGAAGATTTGAAAATCTTTCAAGAGGCGAACTACCAAAAGTTACAAAGACATCTTTTTGAGGATTGGGCCCAAGCTTATAAGATCCTGGAGAAATCGGGTAACTGGCAGTTTTTCCGTGAATGACAAAAGTAAAATGCCGAAGATCCAGTTTGGAGAAATAGTCTCCCCCACTTGTTGCTCCCCAAGTTGGATCAACAGGAATCCAAGTTTGATCCGTTTCGCTCCAGTATTCGGGCCAGGCATGAAGGACATCGGCAACCAAAGATAATGGTTTAATTTCGCTATTGTCTGTGTGGGCGTAGCCGTTAATTTCTCTTGCGGGGATTCCTGCAGCTCTTGCTATAGCGATGAATAGATCGGTAAATTCCATACAAATGGCATTAGAAGGAGCGGCCAGAGCGGATTTTGCACCCATTCTAACTACGTCAGGTTTAACGCGGGATACGTCATAGGTAAGATAAGTTGTTACATAGTTATAAATTTCTTTTGGGGTTTTGAGGTTTTTAGCAAGCTCTTTTATTTGAGGATCTGATGTCTGCCAATAAGAGCTCTCCTTAGTGTTTTCGATAAGGGTTTCGTAGTTCGGTTTTCTTAATTTTCTTGGACTGGCAAATATTTGAACCGCTCCATATGCGGTTATATCCTTCCTTTCTTTGGATTTTAAATTGTAAAAAGCTATCCAATTTCCGTCCACGTCTTCTTCAACCCTCAAAGGTTTGGGTTCTATATTTTGGTAGTACACTCTTTGCAAGGACGTATCCGGAGGAATAGCAATTTGCAAGAGTTGATCCTTCTTAAGCGTGTTTTCAAGGTGATACGAGAGAGTAAAATTAAAAACCTGAGATTTGCCAAATCCTGCCGTTATTCCTCTAACGCCTAGCTGTTCTTTATTGAAAAAGTAACTTCTTTCGTCGGGTTCCTCTTTTACAGATTCCGGAGTCGGAAAAATATAAGCTTCGTCCCCCAGAATTTTGGGAATTTTGAGTTGAACGTCGTAGGTTGAAAAATCTTCGTCTTTTTCCGACTTTGGAATAGCAACCTCCCAAATCTCACCTGATTTATTGGCAATGCGTTCGTCATCGTATGTGACTATAAAGGTTCTGGTTTTTCCTATACCCAAAACCTTTTCACTAAAACTTATCGTCAGGATTAATGTATCGTCAATTTTTTCCTTTGTTACTTTAAGCTGGCTTCCCTTTTCGTACGCTTTAATGTTGGTAGGTTCTATACTTTTTAGCGAAAAAATATATTTTTCTGCCTGGAGTGTTGAAGTTTTATTTTTTAATGTGAAGGTATTTGTAACCGAGGTTATGCCGTTTTCATTAACTTTATAATTAACATTTACGTGTGTATCAAAGTTGGTATCGGCAAAACTGGGTTTTACTAGGAACGTAGCAAGGGAAAAAAGGCTAAAAACTAATATTAAGGCGGTTTCTAAAAGTAATTTTCTCATCCTGCCAGATACATCCCAGTATAAGACTTTTTTGACTTACGTATATTATCAGGTGTTCCCTCGGCGACGATTTGTCCTCCGGCTTCACCTCCTCCAGGCCCGAGATCTATAACCCAATCAGCATTTTTGATTACATCGAGATTATGCTCGATAATAAAAACGCTGTTTCCTCTTGAAACCAAAATCCTTAAGACTTTCAAAAGTTTTTCAACATCAGCAAAGTGAAGCCCGGTGGTCGGTTCGTCGAGTATATAAACAGTTTTTCCAGTAGCCTTTTTTGTCAATTCCGAGGCCAGTTTTACTCTTTGTGCTTCTCCTCCGGAAAGAGTCGTAGCCGGTTGACCCAGCTCGATATAACCCAACCCCACTTCTTCCAGCGTATTTAACTTGGAAAGAATTTGGGGATGCGAGTGAAAAAATTCTATTGCCTCGCTAACTGAAAGTTCCAATATTTTAGAAATATTTTTACCTTTATAATGGATATCCAGTATTTGGGAATTGTAGCGAGCTCCTTTGCAGACCTCGCAGGTTATCCAGATATCGCTCATGAATTGCATTTCTATTTTAATTTGACCCTGACCCTCGCAGGCTTCGCACCTTCCCCCTTTAACATTAAATGAAAAGTAGCCCTTATTAAATCCTGAGGCTCGTGCTTCTCGGGTTAATGCAAAAACATCTCTGATATGATCAAAGACTTTTGTGTATGTAGCGGGATTGCTTCTTGGAGTCCGCCCTATTGGTGATTGATCAATAAGAATTACTCTGTCGATGTGTTCTACCCCTTCTAGTTTTTGATATGAAAGCATTTGGCCCCTATAAAACTTATGTAACTCTTTTGTTATAGCCTGATAAGCAGTTTCCACAAGTAAAGTGGATTTACCGCTACCCGAAACACCCGTAATTACCACAAGTTTTGATAAGGGAAAGGTTACATCAATATCTTTAAGGTTGAATTTATTACAACCGTAAATAGTCAACATATTTTCTTCGATGTTTAAATTTTGCTGAACGCTCGGAATGTCTATTTTCCTTTTACCGCTCAAAAACTTTCCTGTAATTGAAGATTTTTTTTTAATAATATCGGCAACGGTTCCTTGGGCGACAACATATCCTCCATCTTTTCCTGCCCCCGGACCGAAGTCAACGACGTGATCGGATTGGCGGATTGTTTCCTCATCGTGTTCGACGACAACAACGCTATTGCCCAGGTCTCTTAGCTTTTTTAATGTGTTTATTAATTTTTGATTATCCTTGGGATGAAGCCCTATTGTCGGTTCGTCCAGAACATAAAGAACACCTGTTAGTCCCGACCCTATCTGGCTCGCAAGTCTAATTCTTTGTGCCTCTCCCCCAGCCAGACTCCCGGCTGATCTGTCCAAGGTTAAGTAATCAAGTCCAACACTTGTCAAAAAATTAATACGGGTTTCAACCTCTTTTATTATCAAACTTCCGATATTTTTTTCTTTTTCATTTAATATTGCTGGCGTGGTTGATACTTTTTTAATCCAAGCCTCGACTTCTTTAATGGTTTTATCTACGACGTTGGCAATAGACAACTTATCTATTGTTATATTCAGGGCTTCCTTTTTTAATCTTTTTCCGTTACAAGACGGGCAGGTAGTTTCCACCATGTATTTTTCAACTTCGGCTCTTACCCAATCAGATTCCGTTTCGGAATGTCTCCTTTCTAATTCTTTCAGAATACCCATAAATTTCTCATAAATATATGTTATTCTGCCGAATCTGTTGGTTCCTTCGACTTTATATTCTTTATCCCCTGTTCCATCAAACAGTAAATCGATTTGTTCCTTTGAAAGGTTTCTAATAGGGATTCTGGGGTTAATACCATGCTCGTTAGAAACCTGTAAGATTAACCTAGCATACCAGGTATCGTGCTCAAAAATATTTGCAAAAGGCAATATTCCTCCTTCGGTTATGGAAATGTCGGGAGAAAGAATCAGAGAAGGATCGATTTTTAAAATTTTTCCTATACCATGGCACACCTCGCAGGCTCCGTGTGGGGAGTTAAAAGAGAAAGTTCGAGGTTCGATTTCCGGAAGCTGAATATTATCAACCGGACAAGAGAATTTTTCCGAATAAAGATGGTCGACCATGTCTTTAGGAAATTCAGGCATTTCCAGAGCCTTATCCATTATTTCCGAGATAATTACCAAGCCTTGGGAAAGTTTTAAAGTCAGTTCAACAGATTGGCTGATTCTGCTTTTAAGATTTTTAGCAAAACCCTCATTTTTAATGTCCTTATTGCTTAAAGAAATCCTATCGATTACTACCTCAATAGAATGCTTATTGGTTTTAATAAGCACGAAATCTTCTGTTAAATCTTTAATTTGTTTATCGAGACGAACATACCTGTAACCTTGGGCTTTGAGGTTGGTAAATAACGAGGAAAATTCACCTTTACGGTCAACAACTAAAGGTGAAAGTATTAAAAATCTGAAGTTTTTCCTTTCATTGGTGGTTTTATCTATTAAACTGGTAATGGAGGTAACAATTTCATCAAGCGTCTGAGTAGAGATTTCTCTTCCACAAATAGGGCAGTGTGGGTGCCCGATACGGGCAAAAAGTAGCCTCAAATAATCGTAAATTTCGGTTACTGTTCCGACAGTAGAACGGGGATTACGAGAGCTGATTTTTTGATCAATGGAAATGGAAGGAGAAAGACCTTCAATAAGGTCGACGTCGGGCTTTTCCATAATACCTAGAAACTGTCTTGCATACGTAGACAAGCTTTCGACATAACGCCTTTGACCCTCGGCATAGATTGTATCGAAGGCCATAGAACTTTTACCACTTCCCGATACACCCGTAAAGCAAATAAACTTATTTTTGGGAATATCCAGGTTGACATTTTTGAGATTATGCTGACGGGCGCCTCTGACTCTTATTTGTCCATCCATATATGTTTTCCACGTAAACCCCCCAGCGGATATCCGTGGTTATATGTATTGTAGCATAAGTTATGTTTGACATTAGGGTTAAACCAGAGAAAAATAGATTAATATGGGATCGTTTAGAATATTTCCAGAAGGTCAGTTCGCAAGTCTAAATACAATATCAATTGAGGGATTAATATCTGCCGCGGTTATGGTCTCTTTGATCATTGCGTCGCTTTCTTTTGTCTTTTCGCTTCTATTCGGGGGTATCAAGTGGACTGCCTCCGGCGGTAAAAAAGAAAGAGTCGATGAAGCGAAGAATCAAATTGCGAGTGCTCTAATTGGAATTTTAATTGTTTTCTCTGCCTGGGCGATAATAAATTTTATAAGCGTTTTCTTCGGAGTAAATTTATTAACCTTTAATATTCCCAGCATCCAACCCTGAAGTTACTTCTTAAGCTTAAGCTCAGCTGCTTTTTCTCTAATCTCCAGATTTTTTTGAACAAGGTAAACACCCACTGCCAATCCCAGCATCATTATAATAAGAATCAATATTGTAGATAAATATTTATTTTGTCTGGACATGAATATACGTTTATGCTATTAGTTTGAACCTGGATTGTCAAGATAACTTTGGTATCAAAGAACGCTTTCGATTTCCTTAATTTTATCTCTTATTTCTATCGCCAATTCAAAATTAAGATCCTGGGCAGCGGTTTTCATTTCCCGTCTCAACTTTGAAGTCAACCTTTTCCGATCTAAAGGGGTTAACCCTTCAATATCAAGTGAAGGAAGGATCTGGAAAGACTTTTCCTTGCCTTCGATAACCTGTCCCATCAAGCTGACCTCTTCTTCGCTCACAAGCCTTTCTCGTATCGGCTTAGTAATAGATCGTGGCATTATCCCAAGTTTCTTATTCATTGATGTTTGGTAGTCACGACGTCTTTTTATTTCAGATAAAGCATTTTTTATTGACTTTGTTACTGTATCGGCATAGAGTATCACCTTGCCCTCAACATGTCTTGCGGCTCTACCCATTGTTTGAACCAAAGAAACCTCGCTTCTTAGGAATCCTTCCTTATCGGCATCAAGTATCGCAACAAGAGCCACCTCAGGAAGATCCAGACCCTCACGTAGTAAGTTAACACCCACAATTGCGTCATAAGTTCCCTTTCTTAAATCATCCAAAACGTCGGTTCTTTCCAAAGTCTGAATGTCGGAGTGAAGATAATGAACATTAATATCCTGTTCTTCAAGATAAGAAGAAAGGTCTTCTGCAGCGCGTTTTGTTAAAGTGGTAACTAAAGTCCTTTGTTTTTTGGATTTTTGCTTTTTTATTTCTTCAATGACGTGAGCCACCTGGTTTTCAATCGGTCTGATTTCAACCAAAGGGTCGGGAATCCCAGTGGGTCTTAGTAACTGCTCGGTCAAGCCGTTTTTGGACAGACTAGCTTTTTTAGCTTTGGGAAGCTCTTTGTATGATTGCTGGGCTAGGGATAGTTCCCAAGCTGATGGTGTTGCACTTGTTGCTATAAAGTTAGGAATTCTTCTCATGAACTCATCGAATTTCAATGGCCTATTATCCATTGCCGCCGGAAGTCTGAATCCGTAGTCGATTAAGGTTTGTTTTCTCGAAAAGTCTCCTGAATACATTCCCCTTATTTGAGGGAAAGTCATATGACTTTCGTCGATTGCCACTAGCCAGTCATCACCATAAGGTTCTTTAAAATAATCCAAAAGCGTAAAAGGAGGATCTCCAGGACTACGACCATCAAAATAACGTGAATAGTTTTCGATTCCCTTGACGTAGCCGACTTCTTGTATCATTTCAAGATCATAGTTTACTCTTTGAGAAAGTCTGTGCGCTTCCAAATCTTTACCTCCACTCTTTAATCTTTTAATACTTAAGGCAAGATCACTGCGTATTTGATCAAAGACTTTTTTGTTTTTATACGGGTCGGTTATGAAGTGTTTTGCAGGATACAAAGTAAAGCTTTTTGAGGCTGAATCCTTGTCGTTTTCAAATGCTTGCCCGCTGATCGGATTGAAAATGACAACATCTTTGATAATGCCTCTTTCGAGGTTAACACGCAGAGACTCGTCCTGATAGGCCGGAAAAATATCGATCGAATCGCCTCTTACGCGGAAGGTTCCCCTGTGAAAACCGTAGTCAGCCCTAACGTATTGCAAATCGATAAGCCTGTCTATTATTTTTTCCCTGGTCATTTTTAAACCCTTTTTAGCTTCGAAAATAAAATCACCGTATTCTTTGGGCGAACCGATATTATAAATACAAGATACCGAGGCAACTACTATAGTATCGGCTCTGGTAAGTAAATTTGAAGTCGTCGCCAGACGGAGCTTGTCAATTAGCTCATTAATGTCGGCATCTTTTTCTATATAAGTGTCGGTTGCGGGGATATAGGCTTCAGGCTGGTAAAAGTCATAGTAAGAAACAAAATATGAAACTGCATTATCCGGAAAAAAGTCCCTGAACTCTTGATAAAGTTGTGCAGCTAATGTTTTATTGTGAGAAAAAACCAGGGTAGGTCTTTGTAGCTTTTCTATGACGTTTGCTAACGTAAAAGTTTTGCCTGAACCGGTAACTCCCAGAAGAACCTGATAGTCCAATCCCCTTTCGATTCCCTCAGCCAGTTTTTCAGACGCCTTTTTTTGTTCATCTGTAGGTTTATAGTCAGAGTGAATTTTTAGTTTTTTCATAATAATACATTAACCCGAATACAAGACGAAATTATATCAAGTTAACACCATTTATTGCCACTTGACATCTTCGGGTTTTGTTTGTATAATTAATTTAACGTATGGCACCGGTAATTTACAAAAGACAGAGTCAAATACTCGATTTTATAAAACAGCATATCCAGTCTACAGGTTCGGCTCCCACTTTAAAAGAAATTGCAGAAGCAATCGGTGTTTCTTCTTTAGCCACAGTTCATGAGCATCTTCAGGCTCTTGAAACAAAAAAATTGATTAAAAGGAAGGGGGGCAAAACCCGGGCAATAGAACTTTCGGAAACCGATATCCCGGTCCTAACGGAACAGATAGACGTACCCATTTTGGGTTTTATCGCAGCTGGAGCTCCAATTGAGCCTTATAGCGATCCCAACGCCTCTTTTTCCATACCGAACGACTTTGTATCCGGTACTAAAAGAACTTACGTCCTTCAAGTAAGAGGCGAATCCATGATTGAAGAGCAAATAAGAGACGGAGACTTTGTTATTATCGAGCAGATAGACTCTGCAAATAACGGAGACATAGTTGTGGCGCTTCTAGATAACGGAATGGCAACCCTGAAACGATTTTTCAAAGAGGCAACCAGAGTCAGACTAGAACCCGCTAATGCTAGGATGAGTCCCATTTTCGTTAAAAACGTAAGAATTCAGGGGAAAGTTGTCGGCTTAATTCGTAAATACTCCAAGAACTAATAATTTACTTCACTTAGTAAATTTCTGCCGGTCATTGATGTTGGTTGTATTAGACCCAGGAGTGAAATAATGGTTGGTGATACGTCTGCCAAAATTCCTGTCCTAAGAGTTTGAGCCTTGCCTAAGTATTTATTATAAACAACAATAAAGGGAACGCGATTGGTCGAGTGCTCGGTATCGATTTCACCTGTTGCAGCATTAATCATTTCTTCAGCATTACCGTGATCTGCTGTGATAATCAAGGCCCCATCGTATGCCGATAGGATAGAAGCAAGTTTGCCTATACATTCATCGACTACTTCGACTGCCTTAACAGTCGGCCCGATATTTCCTGTATGTCCCACCATATCGGCATTCGGATAATTAACAACTATAAATTTATATGTCTCGGATTCGATTTTGGAAACTAATGTCTTGGTAATGTCGTGCGCAGACATTTCGGGTTTCTGATCGTAAGTGGGGACGGTCGGAGACGGAATAATGATTCTATCTTCCAGCGCAAAAGGTTTATCCCTTAATCCGTTAAAATAAAAAGTTACAAAACGCTCCTTTTCCGATTCGGTAATTCTTAGCTGTTTTAGCCCCTGAGAATAAAATACGCTGCCTATCGGAGCATCAATAATTTCCGGAGGAAAGGCGGGATGTGCCCCGTCATCCGTGATAAGTTTTCCGTAATCGGTCATTGTAACAAAAAATAAATTTGAAAGTCTTTCTTCTCTATTAAAAGGTTCGTCTTCTTTTTTCGGGTTGGTGTTTTGAATAATTTGCGTGTTTTTATGATTATCTAAAGAAATATTAAAATCAAAATTTATTGTTGCCTTAGAAAAATCTTTTAGCACAAAGGCTTTTGTGAGTTGTCTGGGCCTGTCTATTCTGAAATTGAAAAAAATAACAGCATCGTCTTTTTTTATTAAGGCGATAGGATAACCTTTATTATCCGTAACTAATGATGGTGAAATAAATTCGTCAGTTCTACCCTGCTGATATGAATCCTCAACCGCCTCTTCGGGGTTTTTAACCAAATCTCCTTGACCTTTGGTCAAAGCGAGATAGGCTAATTCTGTTCTATCCCATCTTTGATCACGATCCATAGCCCAGTACCTACCCATTATCGAAGCAATTTCTCCGACACCCTCCTTATTGATAATTCCCTTTAAATTAGCTATGTAAGTCCGGGCGGCCGTTGGTGGAGAATCCCTTCCGTCCGTAAAAATATGCAGATATAGATTGTTTACTTTTTGTTTTGCTGCTAAATTTAACAAAGCAAACAAGTGAGACATGTTGGAATGAACACCTCCACCACCCAAAAGTCCTATATAATGCAAGTCTGAGTTGAATTTTTTAGTATGCTCAATTGCACTTAAAAGTACTTTGTTTTCAAAGAAACTTCCGTCGGCTATTGCCATATTAATTCGCTCAAGATCCTGATAGACAATTCTTCCCGCACCCAAATTAAGATGTCCTGTTTCGGTATTACCGTCTTCACCCTTAGGAAGCCCGACCGCCTCGCCTGAAGCCTCCAGTTGGGTGTGGGGATATGAATGCCAGAACTTATCCATATTGGGGGTAGAGGCGAGTGATATTGCGTTACCTGGACCGTCCTGTGCTATTCCCCAACCATCAAGTATGGCTAATACCACCATTTTGGGGAAAGACGCGGAGATCATATATTTTTCTGTTGGAGTTCTGATTCGATACTCAATAACCTATTATATTTAACTACTCGTTCACCTCTGGCGGGAGCCCCGAACTTCGTGTAATCACTTCCCACTCCTACTGCAAAATCAGCTATAAACCAGTCATTAGTTTCGCCGGACCTGTGGGAAACTATGACTTTCCAGCCTGCATCTCTAGTTGTTTTTATAACCTCAAGTGTTTCGCTGACAGTGCCAACCTGATTGGGTTTGACCAAAATTCCATTGCAGGCCTTGTCGGCAATCGCCTTTTGAACCCTTTCCATATTAGTTGCCAGAATATCGTCTCCCACAATCGTTAATTGACCCTGGAAAGCTTCCAATATTTTCTTCCAGCTATCCCACGCGTCTTCGTGGAAAGGATCCTCGATTAAAGCCAGGTGATACTGATTATTAATGTATTTATAATAGTCCAATAGTGCATCGTCGTTTAGGGGCGCGGATTTGTCTCGGATTGTGTATTCTCCGTTTTTATAAAATACCGAGGCTGCAACGTCTAAACCCAAAAAAACATCCCGGCCCATTTGATAGGGTGTTTGTTTAATGGCTTCATATAATACTTCCAGAGCGTCGGCATTTGTAAACAGGTTCGGAGCATAACCTCCCTCATCTCCGACAGAATGAATCGCTCCACGTCTATCCAAATCTTTACCCAGCATCATATAAATTTCTACGCCCATCCTAAGAGAATCCGAATAAGTTTTGGATGTCGCGGGGATGACGTGGAACTCCTGGAAATCCAAGTTTCCCGCTCCGTGTAATCCTCCGTTTATCATATTAAATATAGGAGAAGGTATGTGTATTTCGGCATTTATTCCGACCCGCTTGGCTAAAGTATTTACCCAGAGATACAAAGGCTGTTTGTTTGCCAAAGCTCCACCCTTTGTTGATGCAAGAGAAACGGCTAAAATCGCGTTTCCGCCGTACTTCGATTTATTTTTGGTACCGTCAAGCTCTATAAGGCGTTTATCTATTTTATCCTGATCATTAACGTCTAATCCCCATACCCCGGGACCCAGTACCTCATTGACATTTTTAACTGCGTTATAGACGCTTTTTCCCAAAAACTTTTGATTATCTCCATCACGCAGCTCTAGTGCTTCGTAAGTGCCTGTTGATGTTCCCCCGGGAACCGAAGCCACCGCTACCTCTCCCGAATCAAGCTGACATGCTGCTTCGACAGTGGGAAACCCCCTTGAATCAAGTATTTGTGTTGCCCAAACTTTTTGAACTTTACTCATATTAGTAATAAGTATTAGGTAAGAGGTGATGAGTTTTTAAAAAATTAAACAATTACGTACTAACATTTTTTATAATAACTTATCGCTTACATCTTGTCACTTGTCACTTTTAGATGCAACCTCTTTTTCTGCTTCATATATTGTTTCTCTTACCTTATTTATTACATCCGGATTAACGGAAATGCTGGTAATTCCGTATTTGACCAATTTGTGAACAAGGTCAGGATAAACTGACGGGGCTTGTCCGCAGATTGAAGTGGTAACTCCGTGTTTTCTACATCTTTTTATGACGCGACGAAGTGACCATAAAACAGCAGGAGATCGTTCGTTGAATGCTTCTGCAACTTCCGAATTGTCCCTGTCTGTACCCGTTACAAGCATTGTTAAGTCGTTAGAGCCTACTGAAATGCCGTCAATTCCCACTTTAATAAACTCTTCGATAAGAATAACGTTAACGGGGATTTCGACCATCATCCAAAACTTAAAGGTGGTCGAGGCAAATAATCCTTCCGCGGCAACGAGACGTCTAACCCTTGCCAATTCTTCGGGAGATCTTACGAAAGGAATCATAAGCCAGAGATTATTGTATTTTTCACGAACATTTTTAATAGCCTGTAATTCAAGATTAAATACCTCTGGAGACGCAATATATCTGAAAGCACCTCTAAATCCTAACATCGGGTTTGCTTCAATCGGTTCCCACTTATCACCTCCTGGCAGGCTTCGATATTCATTTGTTTTAAAATCGGTGGCTCTATAAACTACCGGTCTAGGATGAAAAACTTTGCAAAAGATAGATAAATCTTTTTCTAGTTTATCGATAAACTCTCTCTGTTTTTTGAGTCGTATGGCTTCTTTTGGATGAGTTCCAATGTTGGCAATCATAAATTCAGCTCTTAAAAGCCCTACGCCGTCAACATTTTCTTTGGCGGTTTTTTCAGCTAACTCTTTTTCGGCTAAATTGACATAAAGTCTTGTTGCGGTTTTACCCCTGAATCCTCCTTTTTCTTCGGTTTTTCTTTTTTCAACTTTGAATTTACCACCCAGAAATATTAGTCCTCTTTCACCGTCTACGGTGACGATCATACTGTCTTTAAGTCTTTTTGTAGCCTCTTTCGTCCCGACTACACAGGGAATACCCAGTTCCCGTGAAACTATTGCAGCATGACTGGTTTGACCACCCTCGTCGGTTATTATCGCCGAAGCTTTTTTCATCGCAGGAACATAGTCGGGCGAGGTCATCGGAGCAACCAAAACATCTTTTTCTTTTACTTTATCTATTTCTTTGGGGGATTTCAGAATTTTTACAGGCCCCGTTCCGATACCCGGTGACGCAGCTGCGCCTGTTAATATAGGACTATCCGCGACTTTAACCTCGCCCTCTTTGGTCACTTTTCTGTCGTCTTTAATTGTAGTTACGGGGCGGGTTTGGACAATATATAGTTTTTTACCTTCTTTGGCCCACTCGATATCCTGGGGAAAGTAATAATGTTTTTGCAAACCGTCAGCTAATTTAGCTAATTTGACTATTTCTTCATCGCTTATTTTTTGCAGATCTCGTTTGTTTTTCGGAACCTCAATTTCTTTGGTTTCGACACCTTTTTTGGTAAGCTGTATGGCCTGGTCCGAAATTTCTTTGGAAAGAACGTAAAAAGTTTCTTTCTGAACGACATAACTATCCGGAACAACCGACCCTTGGACAATCATTTCCCCGAGCCCCCAAACGGCTTCTATAATAATTTTATCTTTATCGTTTGTTACCGGATCGAGTGTAAACATTACTCCCGAAACATCCGACTGAACCATCTTCTGCACGATAACGGAAATTTTGACCTTTGAAGTATCTATTTTATTTTGGGCGCGGTAGAAAATTGCGCGGGCTGTAAAAAGTGACGCCCAGCAATCTCTAACTCTTTGCAGGAGATTGTTTTCCCCTTTTACGTTAAGATATGTTGCCTGTTGGCCTGCAAATGAGGCTCCGGGCAAATCTTCTGCCGTAGCCGAGGACCTTACAGCAACCAAAGCTGATTTGAACATTCCCGAAAGCTTTTTATAGTTTTTTATAATTTCAGCCGCTAGTTCATTGGGTATTTCTCCTGAAGATATTACTCTCTCTACCTTTTTGGAAACCTCTTGAAGTTCATCGGGTTTATTTACATCAACTCCCGCCAGAATATCTTGAATCTTCTGATAAATTTCGTTTTTAGTTAAAAATAAATCGTACGCATGAACAGTTATTGCGAAGCCGTTTGGAACAGGAAAACCCGCTTTTGTCATTTCTCCGAGATTTGCTCCTTTGCCTCCGACTATCGGAATATCGTTTTTATCGATTTGGTTGAAGAAAAGAATATTGGGTTGGGCAGACATAATAACAATTATTTATTATCAGTTATCAATTAGAAATTTTCAATTACTAAACCTTGGTAAGTTCCTTCTTGAAATAATCGACCCAGGGAATTTCCAAGGGATCAATCTGGTGTTCCTTAGTTAAATAGTAAGCCATGTAAGATCCGAAGATTAGTGTTTCAAAAACCTGGGGCAACTTTTTATCCGAAAAAGGCGAATACATAAGATGCGGAACACCGTTTTTCTCGACGACATCGGCGGTCAGCGGGTAGCGGATCTGTACACGCTCACTATAAAGTTTTGAGTTAAAAAATATAAACAGGAATAAGTCCTTTAGCTTAACAGGATTTCTTAATCCTTCCATAAGATGGTGGTTAAGTTCGGGGATATCAAAGAGTGCGGAGAAGGTTTTTGCACTTTCGTTTAACTGGTTTTTAATTGTGTATACAGTTCCGATAAGATGTTCTGAAGCGATAAGTATGGGAATTTTACCCTTTATTTTTTGAGCAAATGATACTGCCAGGTTTTTTTCCTTAGTGGCGCCTTCGTTATAATCTCCGATTACGTTATTCATTACTGATATTGTCTGGTCGATTTCATCTTCGGTAACACTTATAGCCCCTATTTTTGTTAAAAAGGAAAGAACCGCACCTGAAGCGTAGCCTATGGACATTCTAGGTTGGCCTGAAGGATTATGCACGGGATCAAAAAGATATCCTGAAAGCTTTTCCTCTTTGATAATTTCACCCAATTTCCCTCCTGTTGTGATTGCAAAAACTTTAGCTTTTCTTTTGAGCGCTTCATATGTTGCTTCAATAGTCTCTTCTGTAGAACCCGAATAAGAGGAAACTATTACTAAGGATTTTGAATTTGTATAGTTTGGTAGTCCGTACTCATTAACTATTTCCAAGGGAGTTCTTAAAAGGTTAAAAGCGTATGCGTCCAACATTCTTGCCCCTAAGGCGGAACCGCCCATTCCGCAAAAGACAATATTATCTATATTTTTATATTCATCGGGAATATACATTTTCTGAATTTCTTCCCAGGATTGTTTTAGTTGGAGTGGGTAAGCCCGGATCGTATCGGCAACAAGTTTGTATTTTTCTTCCATAGATTGTTTGTTGATTGTCATAATTATTATAATTCATACTAACTTCTTATTTTATAATTATAAAGCTTGCAAGGACGGACCTTTAAAGCTAGCATATAAATATGCCCAGTCGTAATATACTAAAGATATATGTTAGCGATAGTTATTACCACATTTATAATAGAGGTGTGGCAAAGCAAAAAGTTTTTCGGGATAGACAAGACTACAAAGTCTTTTTGAAATATCTAAAAGAAGCACTATCAATACCGGTAATTAAAAAAATCGATTTCAACTTGCAAGGACGGACCTTTAAAGGTATAAAGCGTCCCGTTAAGAACTTCCATCATAATATAACCCTTATCGCTTATTGTCTTATGCCAAACCATTTTCATTTATTACTAAAGCAAAAAAGTAAAGAAACAATTAAAAGTTTTATGAGATCTATCAGTACTAGATATGCAGCTTACTTCAACCGTAAATATGATCGTATAGGACCTTTATATCAGGGAAGATATAAAGCGGTACTTATAACCAATGATGAATACCTTTTACATCTCACACGTTACATCCATCTAAACCCTGCCGAATATATCAGCGTTTTAACAAAAGCTTATTCTTCTTATGCAGATTATTTAGGTTTGAGAAATACTTTATGGCTCAATCCAAATTTTATATTAAAGTTTTTTAAGTCTCCTATAATGCCAGTAGTTAGCAAATTTAATGATTACAAAACCTTTGTCGAAAATAATAAAACTGATAGCGCTACTATATTAGAAAAACTTACCTTAGACTAATCATGCGTTCACTTCAAAGGACGGACCTTTAAAGTTAAAAGAAAGTATTTATATTAATTTCAGTAAAATTGTGTATTCCTTTTACAACTCCACTTTGTTTAAGTAGTACTTTTAACCTTTCGTCGTTACCTACAGCGACAATTGTTTTTACTCCAGCAGAGAAAGCGGATTTTATGCCATTAACGGCATCTTCGAATACCAAACATTCTGATGGTTTTATAGCTATTTTTTCAGCAGCTAAAATATAAGCATCAGGTGCCGGTTTGCCAGGATAAGTACCGTCGTTATATATAACTTTTTCTATCTCAAACCAGTTACCAAGTTTCAGTCTTTTGAAAGATAGCGTAAGGTTATTAAAACTTTGGGATGTAGCAATAGTTATTAGAATGTTTTTTTCTTTCAATTCATTGAAGAAACCTTCGAGGCCTACATTCAAACGAAATAACGGACTGGTTTTCAATAATTTTTGAATTATTTTATCTTTTTCATTCGATATATTTTGTACTTCTTCATCGCTCAGTTTATTACCGGACATTCTTCTTACGGTATCTGCCGTCCTCACTCCCCTAATTTTATTAAGCATTTCATTATCCGTTATCTCGGTTTTCCGTAACTTTTTGGAGATAGTATTCCAGGCCTCCTTTTGTAAAGGATAGTCTTCAACTATTACTCCATTAAAATCAAAAATCACTCCCTTGATCATTTTTGAGATAAAATATCTAGAATATACTCGTGAATTTTACCGTTGGAAGCAACAAGTCTTGTATCCGGTTCGTTCCCTTTCATCTCGACACCTTTCCCGTGTTGGTCAGTAATTTCACCTCCCGCTTCCTTAATCATTAACGAGCCGCCTAAAACATCTTCATAAGAAAGCGGCTGAAAACGTACATAGGCGTCAAACCCTCCCATCGCCGTATAAGCCATACCTATTGGACCCGACCCGTACGCTCTGGTTCTGAAGCAAGCCCTAGTAAGGTTTTCGTACAATCTCCAGGCTCTGTCGTAATCTTCTTTTTTCCAATCCACCTTAAATCTTGAAGACGGAAATTCTACATAAATAATCGCGTTAGCCAAGCTTTGTTCCCCAGATACCTTACAATTTTTCCCATCGAAAGTGACACCACGATCTTTTTCAGAGATGAAAAGCTCATTTGTTATTGGAATAAAAGTGAATGCAAGTACAGGTCCCTTTTGATTTCTTAAGGCAAGACTCACTGCGAAGAATGGTAAACCTTTAATATAATGTTTGGTTCCATCAAGAGGATCCATAACCCACTGGAGATCACTTCCACCGTAAATTTCTCCAGACTCTTCGGAAAAGATTGCGTGGCTTGGAAAATTTTTGTGAATAATAGAAGTGATTATTTCTTCGGATTTTTTATCCGCTGTTGTTAAAATATCCGCTCCGCCAAATTTATCTTTAATTTTTTTAACATTATCCCTATTTTTAAGAAGAAATTGACCTGATTTTAAGACAGCTTCAATTCCTATGTTTCTGTACTTATCCATTACAGTTGGGGGTGTATTGGTGCTTCAAACTACTTTACAAAATCAATATTTACACACAAAGGGTCGTCCCAAATAACCTCCTTATACGAATGAAGCATATCGCTAACATATTTTCTACGTTTTTCGAAAACTTCTTGTGTTACTGCCTCGAACTTAACGGTAATATATGGTCCGTTCTGTGAGTATCTGATAACGAGCATACCGTCATTAAAGTCAGCCCGAACGCCGTCATCGCCAGGAATAACATTTTCATCAGTAATTTCTGCGTTTGCAAAGTCTTTCTTAAATTTTACCGAAAGATCTTTAATAACATCTTTTTTCTTATCATCTGGACAACCAACTTTAATTTCGGGAGAAGATATAAATTGTGGAAAAGTTTCATAAAGCTGACTCAAGGTCATATTTTTTTCAGAAAGGTATTCAAGTACCCTTAAAGTTGCATAAGTACCATCGTCGTGTCCGTAAGCATTATCAGCAAAAAAGAAATGACCTGAAAGTTCTCCACCAAAAGCTGCACCCACTTCGGCAATTTTAGCTTTAATAAAAGCATGACCTGTTAGCCACATAATAGGTGTTCCACCATTTGCCTTTATAACCTCTTTGACAACTTGTGAGCAAAGTGTATTGTAAACGATTTTCGTTCCTGGAAACCTTTCCAAAATTTCTTTTGAAAAAATTGCAACAGCTACGTCGTTCCACAAGACTCTGCCCTTTTCATCGACAAAGCCTATCCTATCCCCATCACCGTCATAGGCCAAGCCTACATCCGCTTTATTTTCTAAAGTGGCTTTAGCTAAATTAGCCATTAATTTGGCGTCTGTTGGATCGGGTGTCCCTGCAGGAAATGAACCGTCCATTCCGGAGTTCATTTCAATAACCTCACACCCAGCTTTTTTAGCTATTTCGGGATTGAAAAGAGTTGTTGTTCCTTTATGTGTGTCCATAACAATCTTATAAGGTCTTTTTATTTCAATCCTTTTCAAGACATCGTGAATATAATCTTCTTTTATATCTGCTTTGGTTACCTCGCCTTTTTTTTCGGATTTAAAGAAACTTTCAGTCTCTACAAGTTTTCTAAGTTCTTGAACTTCTTCTGGTCCAGTTGTTAATGAATAACCGATTGCAAGTTTAAAACCATTATAATTCCAGGGATTATGTGAGGCTGTTATCATGACTCCGCCATTGGTCTGGAATCTATATTGGCCATAATAGACCATTTGAGTCATAACCATTCCTAAATCTATCAAATCGATTCCACAAGATGTCAGTCCCTTTATAAATGCTTCATGATAAGAAGGCCCACTAAGGCGACAATCGTAACCTATGACAGCTTGTTTAATTTTCCTTTTTCTTAAAAATGTACCATAGGCTTTAGCAATTGCTTCTACAATTTGAGGATTTAAATCTTTATCCACTACTCCTCTAATATCATAGTTTCTAAAAATTAAAGGGTTTACTTGCATGTAGTAACTATTCTAATTTGGTTGCTATCAGAAAATCAAGCGAGTCTTTTAAATCAACCTGGGATGTTTTTGACTTGATATCGGCATCAGCCAAATCTGCTATTATACTTTTTAAAACTTTCTCGCTAAATCTAGAAGCTTGTCTTTTAAGTTTAGACAAACGCCAGGATGGATAATTCAGTGCCTTCGGATCAATTTTTAACCAATATAAATCTCTTAAGTGTCTTACGAGTAAAGTAAACAAAAATTCCACAGGGTCTTTTTTAACTACTTCATTCAAAAGAAGTAAGACATTTTTAACATTACCCGGATAAAAAGAGTCAAGAAAATTCCAGATATAACTTTTGAGTTTAAATTCCTCAACCTTTGTATTTTTAGGTAGAGATTTAATTAATTTGAGGTCGACAATTCCTTGATTATATATAACGAGAGTCGCATCTAAATTATCCGCTTCTTTGTTTATCCAATCAGAGGTAATTTTATTAATTAAACTGACGTTCTCAAGAATAATCAACTTTTCTTTCTGAAAAAGAGAACCCGAACTTAAAGCTTCGGTCAGTGTTAAGTTACCGTCTCCTATTTTATAGGTTTCCCAATTTCTCAATTTTGCAATTTCAATAAATTTAGCAAGACGATCGTAACTTCCGATTACATCGTCACCGTGCAAAATTATTATTTTCATTAAGTATGTACAAGGTCCCTCCTTGTACGTTAGCCCTTTCTGTTTTTAAGATACATTGAAAAAAGTTCTTCTACCCTATCGTGAAAATTTCTTTTCCCGCGACGTCTTATGTGCGGGAGTAGACTTCCGGAAAAGTTTCTCGGAATATGAGATATTTCGTGAAGTAAAACTCTATCTTTTTCCTCGGTGTCAAGGTTGTCAAACTTCTCGGAAAGCACCTCGATTATATAGGCTGGTTCTACTTCCAAAGCGAGCTGCCAGACCTTAGATAATCCCCAAATACGTGCATATGCACGGGATGTTGAATAATTTGAACGGACGCAATATATTTTTGAAGTCCTCAGCCAGGGAAGGTCTAAAACTGTTTTTAGATGAAGAACTCTTTTTTTGATGTCAGGCGCTTTTTTCCAATCTACACTAACCCACCTTTTCCGTCTCATAGCAATTTCAAGGAAACCCCGACATATTGTCGGGGAGGAATTGAACTTGATATGTCATTCTCTTTCATAAGTAAAACCACGGACTCTTAGTCCGTGGAGAATGTCATGAGAGTTTAAGGTTACGAAAAACTAATTATTTAAGCAAGCCTAATAACTTCCGCCCCTTCTTTAACCTCTCGAGTGGTTTTTAATCCTATAACATCTCCTTTACCAGCTTTATCTTTCTTTTCGTGCTCTATTTGGATCGAATCAACGTCCTGTTCGAACAATTCTTCACCGCCCCGGGAAAATTTGATTCTGTCCCCGACTCCCAAATCTGAATCAAGTTCGATAATAGCTACACCTATTTTATCGTAATAATGTGTAACTCGACCTACTTTAAACTCAGCCATTTTTATCACCTCCTCCCAGTGATATAGTCCCTTTGGGACATCTCACGGGACCCCATGAGATGTGCGTTTGCACTATCTCATTGGGGCAGATTTATACTTAAAGCATGCGTTAAAGCCACAGCCAACGCATCCGCTGCGTTATCAAAATGAGTTTTTTTATGAGCTTTGCTTTTTACTTGGTTTCCTAACATTTTTCTAATCGATTTTTGTATATCTTTTTTCTTTGCACGCCCATCCCCTGTAATAATTTTTTTAATAGTCCCGGGAGCGTATTCGACCACCCTGACTTTGGTTTTGGAAGCAGCCAAAAGGAGTACTCCTTGAGCTTGACCGACAGCAATTGCTGTTTTGGCGTTGGTTGCAAAAAAAACCTTTTCCATAACGAAAAGATCGGGAGAATGCGTTTTTATTAAAGATAAGGTTTCTTTATAGATTACTTCGAGGCGTTTTTCTTTAAACCTATCCTTGTCGGTTTCGATGAGCCCCCAGTCAATCACTTTTGTGCTTCCGTCACCGTTTGATTCTATGAGGCCATAACCTGTTGTAGCGGTTCCGGGATCGATTCCTAAAATAAGCATTAAGAGATTATAACATTAAACGAAGACTAAAGAAGTAATAGTAAGATAAATGAAAAAACCACCGAGTATCGATAAAATTTTGTCTTTTGTTGTGTCGCCTTACGGTGACGCCCCAAAGAAAACTTTATTTTTTTGTACTTGCGTACAAGATATCGGTGGTTTAGTTAATTGATTGGCTTGAGTCGCAACCAGACTTTAAGAATGGTCGAAACCGCAAAGCTGTTTCAATTGGGAGTAGTATATACTATATACAATGCTTGTCAATAGGCAAAATTGGGGTAATCTAAACCTGTTGGCACATTTACAATAAAATGGAGGAGATGTATAAGTTCAATCAGATTCCGTCTGATGCACAAATAAGGAAGT
>MGHI01000011.1 GCA_001793155.1 Candidatus Woesebacteria bacterium RIFCSPLOWO2_01_FULL_39_61 | reverse complement strand
GGTTTTTGAAATAGGTGAGGACGGAATTCTGACTGTTGGAACAGGAGCAATTCAGCTGACCGATGCAACCGGGAACATAATAGCCGGAGCCTACGGAGCAGGATCTATCGACGGAGACGATATCAATGGTAACCTCGCGGGAAGCGGCCTGGTATTAACAGCCGCATCTCCCGATACCCTGGACATTGATCTTGACTCCTCGGCGGCAGACGGAGCAACGACAAGCTCGACTTCGGGCTTGGAGTTTGACGGAGGCCAACTCACCCTTATCCGTGGCTGTGCAGAGGGAGGCATACTCGAGTGGGACAACACCAACTTCGACTGGCAGTGCGGGACAGATAATGATACGGGGGGGTCTCCAAGACTGGACCAAATTATTGCAGCGACAACTGGAGCTGGTGCAATTGATTCTAATGCAAACACCGTAGAGTGGAATTGGGATTTTACAACTGCAGCGGTTGATTCGGGTTTGATAATTTCGGAAAGCACTGCTTCGATAAACGGCACACAAGATCAACAGGCCTTGCTTGAGTTAATCACTCTTTCAGGTTCTACAGCCTCACCCCTGCAAGTTACTGCAGCAGGGACTGATTTTGGTGATATATGGTTTGACCTAACCAATGCAGCCGATTTTGAAATAAGAGCAGGAGGAACAGCATTTGTTACCTTTGACCAAGCAGGACTGACAACTTTTAGCGATGATGTAGACATGACATTCGGTACAGGGGAAAACCTATTAATAAGTAATGCAAGTGTTGCCCCGACAGAAGATATGGTATCGATAACTACCGATACCGGAACTGCCAGCCCAAATATTGATGGTTTGAGTGTCAATTGGATTCAGGGAGAAAGCAGTGGTACAAATGCAGCAATTCGAGCATCAATAACAGGGTCAGGAACTGCCGGAGAAACTGCAATAGGATTGCAGGTTGTCACGTCAGGTATTGCTGACGGAACATTAAATGGAATTTCAATAAGCACGATAACCGGTGGTGGCGGATCTGAAGTGGCCTTAAATATAGGTAATGGTTGGGATACGGGAATATCACTGGGAACTGGACTAACCACAGGAATTTCTGTAGGTTCGGGTGGAATAACAGTTACTGCCGGTGGTTTAACAATCACAGCCGGAGCATTGGCTGTTAATTCGGATTCGATAACATCAGATGACGCACTAACAATTGATGCAAACGATTCGGTAGTGTTAGGCGGCGGAGGAAATACGTTTACTTTCGACGAATCAAGCGGTCCAGTTTACGCCGGTACTGCCAGACCGATAAAAAGAATTACTTTAGCCTCCGAATATGCAGGAGCAGCTTTGACAGGAGACGGTTCCAGTAATAATGGTACTATGACTTCTGATAATAATTTGACTGCTTCCAGCTATAAAAATTTCTACAATTGGACGGCAACTTCCGGTTCGGCACAGGATTATGATATTTGGGTAAGAGTTCCGCTTCCTTCCGATTGGGCTGCCTGGACTTCAACGGCAGCTCTTACTATCGAAGGCTGGTCAGATACTTTGGCTAATACTACAGAAACAGTAACGGTATATGACACAGCTGGTACTGCAGACTGCACTGCTGTTAATTTCGAACCTGGTTCACCAAGTACTTATGCTGATACAGCACCTGCTAGCTGTACTGATACGGGAACTAATACATATGCAGCAGACGGAATAATGACGATAAAAATTTCCTTAAGCTCCTTAAGCAGTGCCAACGCAAGAGTGGGAAGAATTTATCTTGAGTACAGAGCAAAGTTCTAGGTTAGCAGATAGGTGATAGTAGATAGTAGTTAGGGAGCGGAAATGACAACTTCCAATTTCTAATAACTAATTTCTAAAAAAACAATGGATTATGAAGAGAATAAAAAAGAAAGAAAAATTACATCTAAAACTGAAAGGGAAAACGGCAGTTTATATTGATTGGGCGAATGTGCATGGGTGGGAAGAAAAGTTGAAGTGGGAAATTGATCTTAAGAAACTTTATAAATACTTGGCAACTTTGTATAAAAGATTGATAGCACGAGGCAAGAAAATAATAGTCGTCGCAACAAAGTGGTCCTTAGGTAAAGAGATAGCTCAGATTAGAAGAGGGTTATTTATTCTTAAAGTAACCAAATTAGAATATTTGGCAAATATGAGGATAAGTCAATACCAAAAAATATCCCGTGGATTTAATAAGTCAAAAGCTATTTAACTATCTAACTATGGATATTAAACAATTTATTTCCGATTTCGATTTTACAGACCCGGATTTTGGGGACTTGCCGCAAGGTTTTCCCAAGCTTTCGAAAAAAGGTTTGACCAAGGAAGAAGGACATCTAATAGCGCTAAAACAGTGGGGAGTGTTGTAGGCGATGCAGTACAAGCGACTAAGTCGGCGGTGTTCAATAGATAAATTGACCTAGTTAACCTAACCGGGACTCAAGCACCAACTGGGTATTGGGATATTTGGGATTTGATTAGAAACTTAAGACTATATACGGATATAAAAGATTTAGATGTTAAAAATATGTACTTTTTTATAAAATCTTGTAAAAATGAGACTGGAAAAACTTGTAAACTAGCAATTAAAAGTTTGAGTGCTAATTTATTTAGGTTCGGAATTAAAATGGATGATTTTTAGTATTATAGGTTTTATTAGTCGAATCCGAATTATATCAATTTATTATTTCTGAGTAATTTTTGTCAAAGTAATAAACATAATTGTTTTTAAAAAAGTAGGGCGTTAAAGTGGTATTTCGATAAGTATCAAAAGGCAAAAAAACTTGAACGAAAGTATACTAGAATTAGCGCTGAAGTTAAAAGTGAAACGCAAAAAGAGGCAGAAACAATTTATATAAAAAAAAGAAAAAAATTCAAGATGAAAAAAATTAAGAAATTCATCCGGAAAGAAAGAAAGCAGGTTTTAAAGACGGTTTTTGTAACCTTACTTGTTACGAGCTGGCTTTTGGCGGGATGGCCACCTTTATTAGAATTTAGAGTCAAGAATCGAGAATTCAGAATTCCCTCTGAAATTGAAGAAGCGAAGGCTGCTTTTGGCACGCCTACCGCGAGAGGATCTGCCGTCGAAAACAGTAATGATAATAGTATCGTTGTTACAAGTTTGAGTGGTAATATAGTTGTCGGCCGTATTGCTATAGTTCAATGTGTCTCAGATAATAATGATACAGCTAATGGGGCAACTACTTTTCATTCGTTAGCCGATACAGACACTCACACCTGGACTAGAGTTTATGAGGAAACTGACTCGGACGGAGCTGCCGATGATGGTTCGACTACGTCTTTGTGGTGGACAAAAGTCGTTACCCAGATTGACACAACTGATTCTATAACTTGTACTCTTGGGGCTAATAAAACGGACAAGACCTTGGCTGTTTTTGAAGTAACTGTTGCGGCGGGCTTTACTGTTGCTACAGAAGTAGGTACTCCCGGTCACGCGGATTCCGGTACCTCATTAGACGGATCTATATCAGTGACGAGCCGCGATTATTTGTTTGTCGGTAGTTTTGGCGCCGAAGGGGAAGACGAATCAAAGACGAAAGACGCTGATTACACCTTAATATATTCCCTGGTTTCCACCACTTCAGGTCTACCTGCGGCTAATGTTCAGTCGCATTTACAGTATAGAATCGTCACCGCGGCAAGCGATACCGTTTCTATTACTACCACCGACTTCACAAACGGAACCCATACGCTGGCGGGATTTTACGAAGTTGCTCTATCTCCAACATACACCCAGAATCACTACAGATGGTATGTAAATCCATCCAGCTCTGAAAATGTGACGGACCCATGGTCAGCAAACGCAGGGATAGACTTAGCTGAGGACACGTCTCTTACTCCGATTCCTTTTGCAAATGACCCTCCGGGGAGTACACAGCAGGTTAGGTTGCGAGTAAATATAACGGTAAATACAAACACTATTACCGCAAATACCAAGTATTTTAAGTTACAGTTTAGAACTGGTACCGATTCAGACTGCTCAACCGGGTCATGGACCGATGTCGGTGCAGCAGCCGGGGCTGAAGCATGGGTATATACTTCCGAGACAGGGGTGGCGGATGATACAACACTGACTGTTGCTAAATTAACAGGCACCGATAGGTTAGAAACCTACTCACGGGTCAAGCCGGCAAATACGCCAACTGCTACAAGCGCAATTGGTGAGGATATTGAGTTTGATTTTCATATCGTAGGAGGAACTGCTTTTGCGGATGCAACCAGGTACTTATTCAGAGCTGTAGAGACGACCAGTGATGGCAGTGGAACAACTGCTCTTAATACTTATACCAACTGTGCAATTATGAATACCGAGCCGGGAACCGCTAATTTAATGAGACACGGCAATTTTTTCTCAGGAGGGAGTGAACGAGGATTTTACTGGGCAGATTGATATGAAAAAAATACTTATAGCATGGATTGTACCGGTACTTATTTCCATAGGACTTTTTATTGCCATTCAACCTGTTATGGCCCAACTTGGCGGCCAAGTAAATTTGTTGGAGGTTTATCTTGGGACAGGCAATGTGACTATTGGACTAGAAAATAGAGACGGGTTTACGCAAGTTTATTATGAATTTAATGGCGAAAAAGTATTTATTACAGCGGATAATCGAAATCATCGGCAGCCGGATTCGAAAGGAGATTACATTGTTTATGTCGGAGATTTAAATGAGGTTGGGCAAATATTTTTATATAATATTTTGTCGGGTACAACGATCCAGCTTACAAGTTCGGGTATTAATTTAAAACCGATCGTTGGCAGAAGCGGGAATGTTGCCTGGGAAGGATGGGTAGAGGATAGGTGGCAGGTGTTTTTCTATGACGGTACGTCGGTCAAGCAGTTGACCGACGGGGATGCCTCTTTTAACGTTGATATAGATGGAGATTATATTTCTTATACCAGGCGGGATATCACTGGCACTTATAGATCAGTTGTCTATTCGATTTCCACGAATGAAGCCAAAGAAGTTACGACAGGAATTTCTTCTAAAAGGCCGAAAGTGAGAAATGGAAAAATTATCTTAGCTGGAACGGGAGAAGAGGAAGAGTTTCCTTTGACCGTTGACGACATATTTTTGCTTGATCTTTCTCCACTTACTATTCCCAATGAGGTTACTGTTGAAGAGGTTGCCCTTGAACTTGAAGCAACTCCTTCAGCCCAGACTGAGACCGAGATAACTCCAACTCCTTTTCTAACTCCTGAATCTGAAACTCCAACTTCAGAATAAGGTTCGTTTGGTCTGTCAATAACTCCAACGCCTTAGGAGATTTTAGAATAGCCACTCCTTCTTCATATGAGCTGGTTGTAAAAACTTCTTCCAGTAGTTTATTTTGTCTTTGGTAGAGTTCTTTTGCTTCGTTCGGGAAACTTGGATCTTCTAAACCTTGTTTGTTAGTCATTTGAAGCCTTGCGATAAGGTCCGATTTTTCAATGTCAAAATTTGCTCCATTCGGGTCAAGACGTGTGAGTTCGATAAAACTAATTCTGTTTTGCACAAGATTAGATTGCTGTTTTAATAATTGTATTTTTGTAGATATTAGTTTTTCTTGAGCAGAATTAAATTTTGAAAGTAATAAAGAGTAGACGATAAGTAAAACACTTAAGAAAACTAACACTTTTAACAGAAATGAGATTAAATTTCTTTTCTGATTTTTTTTCTTCATATAGATATTGTATTAGTTTTCGTTAATTTGTACTATTAGAGTAATGCCCTGGAAAAAGTTAGTAGTAGTTAGTAGTTGGTTGTTGGTTATATTATTCAGCTTGTTCTTAATCCCGACTAAGCAAGTTGGTGCTACAGTTTCTGCATGTACAGCGACTGTTTCTCCTTCATCTGTTACAACTTATTCCTCGAACAGCTTTACGATTTCTGTCGAAAATACAGACAGTGTTGCCTACAGTTGGATAAGGTTAACAATCCCATCCAGTAATTTTACAATTGTAGGAGCAAGCGTTCCAGGTGCATGGAGTTGGTCATCGAGCGAATCGGAAATTGTTATGCAAAACTCGACCCTTTCTCAGGGATCGACACAGAATGTCAATCTTACAGTTGAGGTAAGGGGAGGAACTGCAGCAGCATCAGCCAATTGGACAATACAGGTTTCGGATGATGTTGACGGTGCAAGTCCTTTTAATTGTAGTGGAACATTAGGTACGGAAATTACTTCAGGGGGAACTGATTCTTATGCTCCTGTTATTTCGTCCGTGGCGGTTTCGGATGTATCGCAAACTTCGGTCAAGGTTACCTGGACAACCGATGAAAATGCAAATTCGGTAGTTGAATATGGAACGACTGATTCTTACGGGGCGACGAAAAGCGATACGACTATGACGACTTCCCACTCTCTAACTCTTGATGGGTTGTCTTCTAATACAACCTACCATTTTAATGCAAAAAGTACCGACTCTGGCGGAAATACGGGGGAGAGTGGAGACTATACTTTTGTAAGTTCAAAGGCTTCCACAACAACGACTGTGACTACTACCACTACCACAACTGTTACAAAGCTTGTGGAGGATACGGAGAAACCAGGGATTTCCTTTACGACGAAATTTGATAAACCGTTTTCGGCTACTCCTGAAATTTCCGGCAAAGTTACTGATAATCAGGGTGTGGCTGATGTCGAGTATTCAATTGACGGAGGAGCAAATTATTTACCTGTGGATGACCTATCAAATCCTCGGGCAAAAAGTACCAATTTTCAATTTACAATTATCAGTTTATTAGACGGGAATTACAAGATAAGAATTAGGGCAACGGATTTGACAGGCAATGTAGAAACATCTGCAGAAAAGATATTGGTTTTCGATAGGCTTCCTCCAAGAGTCGGTGGAGCGGTCTATACAATGGGATCGCAGGCTCTCCAAGTACGGGAAGACGGCAGTCTTGTCACAATTGCCGGGTTGGATCAGAAAGTGACGCTTGCAGCGGTCGGGGGACCAACATCTGTTGATGTAATAAGTCGTATAGGACAAATAGGACTTATCAATGATAAAACTTTAGCTTCCGAAAGTCAGTTGTTTTCTTTAACCAAGAACCCGGATACGGGGCTTTGGAGTGGAACGGTAAGCTTTGCAGATCCGGGAAATTATTCTTTGCAGACCCGTGCAATCGACGGAGCCGGGAATGAAACCGAAGGTGAGTTGGGAAAGGTTTTTGTTTTAGAAAAAGGTAGAATCTTATTAGGCTCGCCTTCGCAAAGCCTCGGTGAGGCAAGAGGAATTGAAATTTATATTTACTACCTTGAACCTACGACACAACAATTTACGCTTTGGGATGCAAGAGCTTTTGCTCAAGAAAACCCAGTCAAAGTAGATAGCAATCTTAACTACTCACTCATTTTACCGGCAGGAAAATACTACTTAAAAGTAATAAGTGACAAGTTACAAGTGACAAGTCAAATATTCACTTTTACCGAGGCTACGCCGATAAATACTAACTTTGAACTGCAAGGACTAAAGAGATTAAGGATTGGCAGATTTTCTTTTGTTTTGCCGGATATATTTCAACCTGAGGTAGAAATAAGTCCAATAAGCGAAGCTTGGCCGAGTCAAGACTCGGTAAGTCCAATGCGACAAACAAGTTCAATGGCCGAAGAACTTACAGGAAAAGAGATTTCTTATTTCAGTCTTGTAAGCGAGGGTCTTACTTACGATAGCTTCTATTTTCGTGGTAAATCAACTGTTTTTACCTTTCTTAATACCTGGCTTCCTTCTGCATCGGAGCAAATTTCAATACTTGATGAGCTTTCAAAAGATACGAAAGTAAATGTTGTAGTTGTAGTCCCTCAGGAGTCTGAGTCCAAAGTGGACATATATAGAAAATTGGGGGGATACGAGGTATTAATGCTGGCAGACCCGGACGGAGTATTTTTTGGGGAACTCGGAATACCGGCTTTACCCGCTCATATTTTTGTAGATAGGAAAGGTGTGGTTGAAGACACGATAGTAGGAGTAATAGGGGAAGAAGAAATACTAGAAAAGATACTGTAAATTCGAAGCATGAAACTCGAAATTCGAAACAAATTCAAATGTTTAAGATTCAAAGGCCGAAACAATACGATTTAGAAGAAAGGACTTATAAATTTGCTAAAGATACTAGAACTTTTATCAAGAAGCTTCACAAAACATTATCAAATATGGAAGACTGTAAACAGTTAAATAGATCATCTGGTTCTATTGGAGCCAATTATATTGAAGCGAATGAAGCTCTAAGTAAGAAAGATTTTATTCACAGAATTAAGATTTGCAGAAAGGAGTCTAAAGAGTCAAGATTTTGGTTGAGACTTGTGGATACAAATAATAATGAATTGGAAAATGAACGCGCAAATCTAATAAGAGAATCGACAGAATTGATGATGATTTTCAGTTCAATCATGAGGAAGTCAAGTTAAAAGTTTTGATATTAATAATTGGAATTTAATTGTTGTTTCGGATTTCGATATTGTTTTTTCGGATTTTAACGAAAAACTGTTTTCTGTCTCTTGGCGGACAAGTAGAGCTTGTCAAGGGTGTTTTAGAATAATACAAACTTTTTTTCAAAGCTAAAATAGGTTAAAAACCGTTTATATATAAAAACGAATTATTGTAAAAATCATTAAAAACAAGCTCGGAAACTGAATAAAAAAATTGTAATAAGTTGTAAAAATGAGGCTAAAAAAAATACTTTCAGAATTCGTGCTATTCTAATATACATATGTTGTCGCAATTTTTCTTGCAAAACCTGCACTTTGCAGTGAATATCCTTGCAGCCATGGTTTTTTCGTGGTGTTTTTGGCTCTATTTTGACGTTTGGTTGGCCAGAAAGAGGATGGACGAGGCCTTAAAGTTTTTAGGATTTTTGTTCTTAACCGTTTCTTTTGTTATTCATGCAGTCCATCTCGAATCAACTATTACGGAACAGATTATCAACGAACTTGCTTACGAGCGTATACTTATAACAACTCGTTTGGGCGGATATTTACTAATTGCGATAAGTCTTTTTTTGGAGCCGTCCCTTAGTCATCCACATAAGAATAAAGAGCAAAGAATAAAGGACAAAGTGCAAAGTAGAAACGGGGAATTGCAGGGAGTTTCTGGGGCTTTAATGATAAGTATGTTCGGCGCTCAAATACCGGGTTATGTCGCGGCAAGTATGTTTTTCCCTCTGGCAGGAGTTTCGGTTGCGCTTTTATATCTTTATAAATCGACCTATGGCCTCGAGTTTCATCTTCGGCGCGTCGCTTATGCCTTTTTTATACTTTCTTTGTTTGAATTAATTTCACTCCGGGAGCTTTTTATCGGTAACTCAAATGTGTCAGTTTTCAAACTGGCAGCTCCGTTTGCTAGCCTTTGGACGTTAGAACACCTGACCCTCTTTATAGGAGTCCTTATCTTAGGAAAATGGGTTTTTAGTTATCTACTCAAAAGGCTTCAGACCCAACTATATATATTTTTTTCTTTGGCAATACTTTTTATCTTTGTCATTTCCACGCTGAGTTTTACTTGGCTTCTTCTCGGAAATGTTCAGAAAGAAGCAGAGAATCAGCTGGAAACAAGTGTGAAGGTCTTGGAGTACGCACTAGACACCAGAAAAAGTGAGCTTTTGTCTGACGCACAAGTATTTGCCCAGGACGCTAAGGTTACTGATGCAATTTCTGCCGATCAAAAGCCGCAACTTGCAAATCTTGCCTCCGAATATCTGTTGACCAAAAAATTAAGTTTTCTGACGGTTGTGAACGAGAACGGTCAGGTAGTTGCCCGCGGGGAAGAACCGGAAAGAATTGGAGATTCTTTATCTTCCAATACCCTGATCAAAAGAAGTTTACTTTCGGAGTCCAACTTTTCTGTCATGAGCCGGGATGGGGTTTTAGCACCGGATGTTTTTGTTTCAGCTTCCGCACCTGTAAAAAAGGATAACGAGGTGATCGGGGCAGTTTGGGTAGGGGTGGTTACGGATAACGCATTTGTAGATGGAATTTACAAAGCTACCGGTCTTAACGCCTCGATTTACGGCGAAGACAAAATTTCGGCAACCTCGCTTGTGGGAGAAGACGGAAGCTCACGGCGGGTGGGAGTTATCGAAAGTAATTCTGAGATCAAGGAACAGGTGTTGGGTAAGGGAGAGGGTTTTACCGGTACAACTAATTTTCTCAACACTCCTTACTTTGTTTCCTATCTACCTTTAAAAGACCTGGACAATACCCCGGTCGGAATGCTTTCTGTCGGAAAACCGCAAGTAACTATCTTGGCAACGGCCGGCCGTTCGATTCAAGGCTCATTTATCGTTGCCGGAATCTTATGGCTACTTGCGATCTTACCGTCGTATCTAATTTCAAGCTATATTTCGAAACAGCTTAAGTAAATATAATCATTATAATTTTTATAATACTTATACAAGTTATACGACTTATATGGACAATCCAGAATTGATAGAGCAACAGCTTAGGGAAGAGAAAGATCTTCTCGAAGCGATTATTTCCTCGATGGGGGAAGGGCTTTTAGTGGTAGGATTAGATTATAAAATAACCATGGTAAATCCTGCAGCTGAAAAAATTTTGGGATTTGTGCGTACCGAGGCGGTAGGGCAACCTTGGGCCGAAGTCGTTGTTGCCTATAAAGATGGTGAGCCGATCCCTTTTGCAAACCGTACTTCTATTGTTGTCCTTAACACCGGTATGACAGTTATAACCAGCCTTACGGAAAACCATTATTACAAAACAAAAGCTGGTAGATACTTTCCTGTTACTTCGGTTACAGCTCCAATAAAATCCGGGGGAAAGATTATTGGCGCCGTAAAGGTCTTCAGAGATGCGACTCCCGAGGAGGAGTCACAGGCCAAAGTTGAGAGTAAAGTTAAGGCGCTCACGGGCTACAAAAACATATTTGATAACCTGATGGAGGGATGTCAGATAGTCGACTTTAACTACCGCTATATATACGTAAATGATGCAACAGTCAAGCAAGGTAAGACGTCAGCCGAGGAATTGATAGGTCGTACGATGATGGAAAAATTCCCAGGCATTGTAGACACCCCCATGTTTGTCAGGCTTAAAAAGTGTATGGAAAAACGGGTTGCGCAGAATATGGAAAACGAGTTCAGCTTTCCTGACGGCAGCAAAGGCTGGTTTGAACTTAGAATGGAGCCCGTACCCGAAGGCGTGTTGATTCTTTCTCTTGATATTACAAATCGTAAAAAAACTGAAAACGATCTTAAAGCAAAAAATGAGGATCTCGAACGCTTAAACAAACTCATGATAGGGAGGGAATTAAAGATGATTGAATTGAAAAAGAAACTTAAAAGTAAATAAGTCATATACGACTTATAAGACTTATATGTCATTACATAAAAAAACATTTATATTTACGGCGAGTCTGATAGGAATCGCGATACTGGGCATAATCGCTGCCTCCCGTACAATTTTGGTTGAAGGTTACGTTTCCCTTGAGAAGACACAAATAGAAAGAAATTTGGCAAGGGTCTCACACTCTTTGCAGCAAGTAATTTCCGAGGTTGAATTTTTGAATCGCGATTGGGCTCAGTGGGACGACGCTTATCAATTCGTTCAAGATAGGAATCAAAGATTTATCGATGTCAATTTAGTTGATCAAACATTTTCATCCGCTCGACTAAACGCGATAGTCTTTGTCGATAACGAGGGAAGGATAGTATATGAGAAGGGATATGACCTTGGTGATAACCGTACAGTCTTAATCCCGGAGAGTTTGAAATCCCATATTAATCGCCAGGATATTTTAATTACTCATGTCGGTAGCGAATCTATTTCAGGAATAATTAACTCGAACGAGGGTCCAATGATGGTCTCATCATTTCCAATTCTCAAAAGCGACAGATCCGGTCCCGCCCAAGGTACAATCATAATGGCTAGGCTTATAGACGAGGAGGTTATTGAAAAAGTGGAAAACGCCGCGCAGTTTCCATTAGAGTTTATAAATTTTGATAATTCACCCTTCAGCCCCGAAGACAGCAAAGGAAAGACCATCATTCAATATACTTCCGCTGAAATTGTATCCGGGTTTACTCCGATATTGGATATATACGGAAAGCCCAGCTTAGTTATTAAAATTGATATGGAAAGAGAAATTGTTAATCAGGGTGAGAAAATTCTACTTTATTTTCTTCTGGCAACAATTCTTATCGGTTCAATTGTTGTTGCCGGGGGAATCTATTTTCAAGACAGAACTGTTCTGGCCCCAATTCATAGATTGTCCAGCGATGTGTTAAAGATAAGAAGCAGGGGTAACCTGACAGAGCGAGTAAGGATAGTGGGTAAAGATGAAATTGCACGTTTGGCTGGCGATGTTAATGCGATGTTGACTTCTTTGCAAGAATACCAAGGCAGAACTCGGGAAAGCGAGAAAAAACTTTCTGAAAGATTAAAAGTAATTGAAAAACAAAATGAGGATTTGGAAAAGACAAAGAACGCTATGGCAAATCTTCTGGAAGACGAGAGACAACTGGAGGAAACCCTTAAAAAGGAACACGATAGGTTAGATTTGATAATTTCTTCGATGGGAGAAGGACTTTTGGTTATCGATAAGGACCACATTCTAACTGCAATCAATCCTGTTGCCGAAAAGCTTTTGGAGGTTAAGAAGGATGGTGTCGTCGGTAAAAAATGGTCCGATTTGGTTATTACTTTAAAAAATCATTCAGCAACGCCCACTGAAGAACGGTCATTTTCTAAGGCCATTAAGGAAGGCAAAACTATTGTTACCAGTTTAGAGGAAGACCATTCATACAAAACAAAATCGGGCAAGATATTTCCGGTGGTTTCAATAACTGCCCCCTTGGAAGTGGAAGGCGAGATTGTCGGTGCCGTCAAAGTTTTTAGAGACGCAACCAAAGAAAAAGAGTCCAGAAAATTGATTGAGCAAGAGATTCGGGATAGAACCCAAGCGCTTTGGGAAGAAAGAGCCAGGATGGTTTCTTCGATAGATTCTCTCCAGATGGGCTTTATTATAGCCAACAAAAATCATGAGATAGTTGTTAAAAACCCTGCGGTAACTGATATTTTGGGAATTCCGGAAGCCGAAGTTAGCTTGGATAGAATTGCCCAAGAACTTCAGGCAAACTTGGATCTTAAGGCCCAATGTGAGGAGTGTTTAAGCAAAAAGACAAGCATAGGACGCGACGATATTTACTACAAAGATAAATTCCTGCGAATCTTTCTTGCCCCGGTAATAGTTAAAGAACAGGATGATGCCGCAATCGGATATGTGCTTTTGATTGAAGATGTAACCAGCGAGAAGCAGCTTATCCGCGCAAAAGATGAATTCTTTGCAGTTGCATCTCATGAACTTAGGACTCCCTTAACCGCGATTCGGGGCAACACTTCTTTGATAATTGATTATTTTGCCGAAAAAATTCAGGATACTGATCTCAAAGAGATGATTTCTGATATGCATGAATCATCAGTTCGTTTAATTAATATAGTCAACGACTTTTTGGATGCCAGCAGGCTTGAACAGGGAAAGGTGGAGCTGAAACCTGAAGAAATTGACCTTGTTGAGGTTATGAGGGGTGTAATCGACGAACTTGACGATTTCGCTTCCCAAAAAGGCATTTCTATAAAGGTGAATGGTACGGTTGGTGAAATGAGGGTTTGGGCTGATAAAGCAAGAACGCAACAAGTCGGAAGTAATCTTATCGGCAACGCAATTAAGTTCTCAAAGCAGGGTGAAGTGGCAGTGAATTTTGAAAAGGAAAAGGACTTTGTAAAGGTGAGAGTGACTGATAACGGAATAGGGATATCGCCGGCAAACCAGAGGCTCCTTTTCAAAAAGTTCCAACAGGCCGGTGAGCGCGTGCTGGCCCGCGACGTTACCAAAGGTACCGGAATGGGACTTTATATTTCAAAACTGTTAACTGAGCTTATGGGCGGCAAGATCTATTTAGAGAATTCCGAATTTGGTAAGGGAAGCACGTTTGCTTTTGAGCTGCCGGTAAAAAAATGAAGCACGCAGGAAAAACAGGAATAAAACAGGAAAACACGGGAATTCTCCTGTGTTATCCAGCAATTTCCAGTGTATTCCAGTGTTCTTATGAGTTCGACAGAAAGGAGAACGAGTGTCAAAGATATTAATTGTCGAAGACGACCCATTAATGGCTCGTCTTTATGAGAAAGTCTTTAAATTTGAAGGTTATGAGGTTGATGTGGCCTTAAACGGACGCTTGGGACTTGAGAAAGTTCACGCAGGTAAGCCCACATTAATAGTTCTGGATATTATGATGCCGGAAATGAACGGTCTTGAGGTCTTAGACAAACTTAAGGCAGACCCGGACACCAAATCAATTCCTGTTGTTGTTCTTACAAACTTAGCCGGAGGACAAGACGCGGAAGCTGCACTAACTAAAGGGGCCGTCAAGTATATCGTCAAAAGCGAATACGAACCCAAGGCTATTGTCAATATGATTAAAGAAGTTTTGGCAGGTTACACCAGGAATGAGATTCCTCAAGCGGCGGCTCCGGCTTGAAAAATCGTATAGGACTCATTAGACTTATGTGACGTATATGACTAATATGGGCAAAATTCTACTTATCGAAGATGATCCTTTAATGATGCGTCTTTATAAAAAGGTCTTTGAGCGGAACGGGTTTGAAGTGGAAATAGCTGAGCGCGGACCCGAGGGTTTGGCAAAAGCCGAAAGTTCGAAACCGGATTTAATACTCCTTGATATTATGATGCCTGAAATGGACGGATTTGAGGTTCTTAAAAGGTTGAAAGAGAATCCTTCCACTCATGACGTAAAAGTAATTGCACTTACGAATTTAGCTGGAGAAGAAGACGCAAAAAAAGCAATAGAACTTGGAGCTGTCAGGTATATCATAAAAAGCGAGCACGATCCCGAGGAAGTAGTTAAGTCGTCAAAAGAAGTTCTGGGAAAAGATCTCGGCGGTGAACAAGCGCCTGATTCAAATGAATAATCAATATCCTACCACTTTAAGTACCCCCGGTTTAAGTGTTCCTTCGATTAAGAAAGACGCCCCGTTAAAAATAGAAGAGGCGACTGAAGAATACAGAGAATCAGTTACTGAAAGAAAGGGAAAAATGATTTTTTTGTTAGGATGCGTCCTTGCCTTACTAATATTGGTTTCTGTTTGGGGTTTATTTATCTTCTTTATACAGACTTCAACTTAAGATTGAATAACTTGAAGTGGTTTCTACTTGAAAAGTATAGCGTTATGTGATATCAACGGTAAGCCATGTTTGAAGACGAAGAGTTGGGTGAGAAAAAGGAAAAAAAGGAAGGACCTCTTTCGGAAAATAAACTTCTTAGAATCGCTCTAATGGCGGCAAGTGCGATTTTATTAATAGCAATGGGAGCTGGGGGAATTTACTATGGTATTAAGACGAAACCGGAATGGTTTGGCATAAAAAATGATCAAGCCAATATCCGAGAGGTCGAGAATCTTATCAAAGAAGTTGGAGAAATTATAAAACTTCCGGAGGGAGAAACTCCGACGATTGCAACGGTAACAGATATAGAGAAAGTTAAAGAGCAATCTTTTTTTAAAAATGCACAAAACGGCGATAAAATATTGGTCTATCAGGGAGCCAAAAAGGCATATCTATATAGACCCAGTGAGAGGAAAGTAATAGAAGTTGGAGTAGTAAATATTGGTGAGCAGCAAGAGGAGGGAAGTAATGCGGAAAACCAGGTAACTATTGTTCCATCTTCGCCTACACCGACGGCAAACACTCCAACGATTAAACCCACACTAAAACCAACATCCATTTCTACTCCGACGGTTCAGATTTCTCCGACAACCCTCCCTTGAGTTGTAGTTTGGTTTTACAAGTTTTTAATACTGTTTGCAATAGACACTCGGAAGCTAAATCTACAAGTTTTTTAACTTATTCACAATCTACGGAGCCGGCGTCGGAGTCAACTCGGGAGTAACCGAAACATCCGGAGTAGGTGAAGGTGTTGGAGTAACAGGTGCTTCAGGAGGTTCGGTTCCTTCGGGTAGCTCAATGGGTGGTTTTATTTCCGGCGACTGCTCACCCTGGGCCGGTGTCAATTCTTCTCCTTCGGCAACTTCGGATCTTTTCTTAGCCTGCAAGTCCTCCAATGCCTTTTTGGCAACTTCGTAGTCCTGGGAATTTTTATCTGTAATCAAAGAAAGGACTAGGCTTAATTCCTGGATAGCCCGGTCGGTATTACCAGCATCTCTATAAGCATAGGCCAAGTTGTAATGGGCATTAGCATGGTCCCCTTTAGCCGCAACTGCCGATTCAAAAGACCGGATCGCGTTATCGTAATCGCCTCGGGAATAGAAAACTCCGCCCAATGCTATTCTTATATTAGGGTTGAAAGGATCGAGTGCAACGGCTTGCCTGTATGTTTGAACTGCAAAGGCGTCGGCACCTTGAGCCAAAGGCATAATGGCCCGGTAAATTTGTCCCAATATTTCCCAATTTCCCGAACGCAGTGGGTTTAAGGCAACAGTCGCTTTTCCTTCAGCGATTGCTTGTTGAACAAGAAGTGTAATATTTTGTCTGTCTTGGTCAGAGACGGTTGGTTGTGGTGCAGCGCCTTGATCGGTAGGCTTTTGAGCCGTTGTAGCCCTTTGGGCAATTGCATTTGCCAGCGCTAGATTGACTCGCGCGCTTGTTGCGTGGTAGCGATCGACATAGGGATTAAGGCGTATTGCTTCGCGAAGCGTATCGTAAGTTTTTGCTGCGTCGTTTTTAATTAAAAAGTTTAAAGCCGAATTAAATTTTTGCTCTGCTAAAAGTATTCTTGACCCCCTAATACTTATCAAAATTACTGCGATAATGACGGGAAGTGTGATTAGAATGGACGGGAAACGGGAAGCGACTTCTCTGGCTGCAAAGGACTGGGTAGTTTCGGCTGGACCTTGAGTCGTCAGATTCAACGAGGTGTGTTTTACCTTGGTAGAGAGTGATAGATAGATAAAAAGTAATACCGTAATGAAGACGGTTGCAGGGAAAATTGCCATAAGTATTATTAATATTGCCAGAGAAACCAGGTTGGCAATTCCAGCAAACCCCCAGTTTACTAATTTTTGCTCTTTTGCCTCTTTGCGAACTGTTTTGTAAACAGAAATGAGAAGTAAAATTATTGCAGCAAGACCCAAAAGTCCAACTTCCGTCATTAAGGTTAAATAAAAGTTATTTGCTGTGGCAAATTTTACGGGCCAAAGATCAGTTCTGTTATAGGTTAGGGGCCTGAATCTATTGAAAGCAGTAAGGTAATTGCCGGGTCCGACTCCAAAAATAGGGGATTCCTTCAAAGCATCAACCGATATTTGCCAGGAATTATTCAAGCTCGGAAATCTGGGTGAAGAGGGTCTTCCGGGCAGGATACTATAGATGGCTATCGCCAAAGCGAATGCGGTGACACCTACTGCAACAGCAAAAAGAGCCTTTGTGGATTTTTGTTTTTCGGATAAGAGTAATCCCACTCCGAGTGGCAAGACAGTAATTAAAAATATAACTCCAGGTAGAAATCCGCCTTCTGGGGTGAATCCTTGGGCCCTGACGTAAGCCGGAAGTTGAGGGATTTTGCTAAAAATCCCCGAAAAAGCCAATAAGGAGAACAAAGAAAAAAACACAGCTGATCCAAAAAGTAAAGTGCTTAACGTCTTTTTGTCAGAGTCTTTGAGTTGGTTTGTCAAAAAGTAAAGAAAGGCCCCGCCGACCAAAGCTGTAGCAGTTCCGGGAAGAAGAAATGCTTCCATTTTATTGGGGGTACGAAGTATCGCGCTGACGATGTATGCGGCAGCCAATAAAGCAACGGGAAAATCAAATGTACCGACAGAAAAATCGAGTTTCCCGTCAGATATTATTCTTACAGAGCGTACCAAAAGTATAAGACAAATTCCGAAGGTTAGTATTGCCAATTTCGGGACGACAAAGGGATTGGGGGAAATACCAAAAAAAGCAATCGGCAATAAAAATATGACTGCATAAAGAATATATTTTTCAATTTTTTCTAATAACTTATCCATGGGTTTTAAACGAATAACTAAAAACGAAGAATTAATAATTAGTAGAAAAATTATTCGCTTTTAGTTCTAAATGTTTAACTAACATAACTATATTTCCCACAATTGACAGCTGTCAATACCCAATTTAGACTATATCAAACATTAAACTATACTATTTATATATATCATTTAACTACTTAAATACTACAAAATATAAGACTTATATGTCATATACGACTTATATTAGGGACTGCCCTTCGGCAAGCTCAGGGCGAACCTTCGGCAGGGCCGAAGCGTTGAGCTGAACCTTCGTTGTAAAGTCTTTTAATAAGAGATGTCGGCATGGCGTATCTATAAATCTTGACATTGTCGA
>MGHI01000010.1 GCA_001793155.1 Candidatus Woesebacteria bacterium RIFCSPLOWO2_01_FULL_39_61 | reverse complement strand
TCCATATACACTCATTGGGTTTCACCTCCTTAAAAGCTAACTTATTTTAGCTTAGGAAGTGTAACCGATGTATCTCAGCCTACTCAGTTATTTAGGGTAGGTGAACTTGAATATTTTTGATTATCTACTAAAATTGTATTCCAATTCCTTAAATATCGACCCTTGTTCTTTGACAAAAGTGATATTACTTTTTTGACTGGTTTTTTTTGACAATAAAACTAGCGTTGCCAAAGATGGCCAGTCAAATCTAACTAACCTGGAGGTCAGATGTCCAAGACAACTTGTCCGAAATGCGCGGGTCTAGGGGATAAAGTTTGCCCTATTTGCAACGGGGGGCGTCACACAAAAGGTGGAGCAACTTGTACTAAATGTGGCGGCACAGGAAGAGTTTACTGCACCAACTGTGGGGGGAGTGGCGAGATTAACTCACGCTAGCCCTGAATTTACTTCAGGAAAAGATATGAAACCCTACTCTTTTGATTGACTGGCCAAAACCTGGGTGGAGAGAATCCAAAAGACAGAAGCTTATTAGCTTCAAGCAGCATATAGTTTCGTCTTAAGGAATCTCTCCACCCAAAATTAGTAATATTTAATAACTAATTGGGGAGTATATCCTGTTCCTTGACTATCTTCGGCTGCTTCAAAATAGGCAAAATCACCGATTAACGTTCCTCCTGTATTTTCTGTAGTGAAGTGAATTCGAAATTGACTTTGAGATCTCCCATTTTCGACATCGTTTCTTACTGCCATGGTTATATCGGTGTCCTTCCAGCCGATTACATTGCTTGTAGCAATTGTTGCCAAATTAGAAACAAGGGCCGCCATGCCATAATCGGTATCGTCCAAGCTGTTTCCATATGTTAGATGATCCACCTTCAGACCACCACCCGCGCTATACGGGTTACCAATGACTTTCGTTTGATATAAACGCAAGTTCGCTTCCTCTATATTTATTCCCGACGGAAGATCGTTTAGAGAGAAACTTACAAAACCCCGGGTGACCAAGTTTATATTTCTTCCGACGCGAATTTCCGAACTCTGATTTCCTGCACCACTGCTGGAGCGAAACCCGTCCAGCTCCGGAATGCTGGTAATAATTTTGGTTTTTGTCATCGGTGTGGGTGACGGTCTCGAGCTTATAGTCGGACTTGGTCTTACACTTGGCGAGACAAAAATTTTTGAGATTAGAGTCGGGGAGTTCGGAGGCACGCTTGGGGAAGACGTGAGGGATTGATCCGAATATAAAGTTTCACTATAAGGTTTTTGACTTTGGCGGCCAAGGTAATATGCCACTCCAACTAAGATAAAAACAGGGAAAGTAATTCCGACAAAAGGCCCAATTTTTTCTACGAAACTTGCATTTTTAGTTTTCTCGACACTCTCTTGAGAAGTATAGAAGGAATCTTCCATGGCAATTTTTGAACATTATATCAGTTTAAAGTGTTGGGGATGGCTCAATTGGAAGCGGGTGGAGTGGAAAGCGCACCGGAAAAAACCTGGTTCATAATTTCCGACAAGACATTCGTGAATTCCTCAAAGGTCATTGACGAAGTCGGTAAATCAACCGCGACTTCCTTTCCGAAATTGTCCGATTTGGCTGCAAAGGCGATACTCATTTTTTGCCTTTGGGAGCTGGGGGTTGAAGGATTAAGATAAAGCGAAGTATAGTTGACATTATCGAATTCGGCGTCAGCAGAGATTATAATTTTTCTGGTATAGTAATCCTTTTTATCCATATATATTTCCCACTCCAACTTTTTAATGATTTCAGATAATTTTTGGGCTTCGGTATCCAGTGTTCGATTTAGTTGGGCACCCCGCTGTTTCGTAGCTTCTTGTTCGAGAATTTTGCCTACGTGATCGATCAGTTCGGGATCCGCCATAACTGAAATTTTATAAAGCTTAATGCCGTTTTCTTCGGTCTCTGTCAACTTCATTTTCGAAAGTACTTCTTCATCAAAAAATTTACTGAAGTTCTCGTCCAAGAATTCTTCGCTCAGGGGGTCTACCTCCTTATCTTCCTGGATTTGTTTCCTTGCTTCGGTATCGAGTGGGGATGTGTTATAGGAAACCCACTTGTCCAAGACAGGAGTGAGTTGATCAGAGTTGAGTCCCAAAAATGCGAAAAGATATGTAGGCAGTTTATTTATCTTGAAGTACAGCGTTTTATCTTTTTTACGTAACTCAAGATTAAAGTCTTTTGTGATCGAGACCTCCGTCGTAATTATAAGATTCTTAGGATCCGAATAGTCGAGCACCCCCTTGGCCTGAAGGTCTATTTGGGAGAGTCCGAGTGAACTTGCCAAGTCGTTGGAGTCAATTGCGACTGAAACGTCAAAGCTTTGTTTTGTTACGCCCTGGTGGGCCAGAGCAGATTTTGCCAGCAAAAATTTTGGCGTCTTCGGCATAAAAGGAAGCCCGATAACAAAATATGAGATTTTCTTTTGCCACTCTGGATATTTGTCCAGTTTGATTTTTTCGTAAGCGACGGCGTAAGCAAAACTTCCCAATCCGGCAACGAGCAAAAAGACAATGAGTAAAAAGACAGTGAGAAGTATCAAACCCTTTTTAGATTTTTTTTCGGTTGGAGCTCCGGGCGGTGCCTGAATGACGCTTTGAGGTTCTTCCGTAACCGAAGGAACTGTCGTTTGGACCGGAGTCTGCGTTGTGGGGATTTCTGCGGGAGCATCGGTGGGCTGTGCTGATACTTCCGGAGTTGTTACTAAATTATCAATCGTCGGTGTTGAAGGTGTCTGATCGAGCGGAGTCGCTTGGTTGGAAGAATCGGACCCGCCTGCGGTATTTTGAGCCACATCGTCGTTCCCCGGGGGATTGTCTTGGGCAGGATCCATGTTTAGTTAATTATCAATTATCAATTTACAATTTTCAATTAGGAATATAGTTTTTGCTTTTGCATTTCATGATTACGAAGCCTAAGGATTTTTGCATATATTTGTCTTACCTCCCGCATAAGATATGCCAGACTTTTCGTATTTACAAGAGTATAGTCGGCCATTGCGATGGGGCCTCCTTTCTCGAGATTTTCGATTTCTGCATAGTCACGGGCTTTTGCTTCTTCTTTCGTAAAAGGCCTGTGTCTTAGGTCTTTGTCCGATTTCGGTATTACCCTTTTTGAAAGTCGTTCATATCGCAGGGAAGGGGGGGCATAGACGGAAATTACTATCAATTGTTTATCAAATTTTTCCTTTAGAAATTTATATTCAGACCAGCTGTAAAGACCGTCACCAACAACGTTTCCTTTTTTAAGCAAGGTTTTGAATTTCGGATAATTGAGAATTGCAATTGCCGACATTCCGCGACTTTTTCGCAAATCTTCACGAATCTTTCTTTCGTTATTTTCTGTAGGCGGAAGATTATTTTCTTTGATGATATCCAGGACAACCTGTCCGAATCGCAGAAACTGGAAACCTCTGGTGACAAAGTAATCAGAAACGACAGATTTTCCGGCTCCAGGCATTCCGGCAATGCAAACTAATTTATACATAATTTGGATTATACATTATCGAAATGTCGTAATAGATAAGGTTACTTAGATATGTACTAAGGATTGACAACTTCCCCTTGGTAATTTATTATTACAGTGTATGACACAAATAGTGCGCAAAACAAAAGTTGTATCGATTTCTATACCTCCCAAGACGGCCGCGAAACTTGATGAGGTAAGGAAGAAAAAAGGACAATCACGAAGTGCTTTTATTACTTCCTTAATTGAGAAAGAGGTAGAAGATGAAAGGTGGGAAACCATTTACAAATGGGGTCGCGAAACAGCTAAAAAATTTAAGATAACGAGCGAAGACGATATAGATCGAATTCTTCATGAAGAAGATTAAGGTTGTTTTTGACACGAATATTTTGATATCGGCAATTGTATACGGCGGAACACCAAGATACTGTTTAGACATTGCTCGCGAAGGAAAAATAAAATTTTATACTTCGAGAATTTTACTTCTTGAACTTGCGACAAAGTTACAAAAAAAGTTTGAGTGGGAAGACTACAAAATAGAAACAACCATTCGAGGCATTTCGAAATATGCTCGGATAGTTGAACCAAGCGAAAGTATTGATGTAATTTCCAAGGACGAGAAAGATAACCGTATTTTAGAAGTTGCGAGTGAGGTTGATGCTGACTTTATTGTTTCCGGAGACAAAAAACACATTTTACCTTTGGAAAAATTTGGCAACACAATAATCCTTTCTGCTGCCGAATTCATCAAATTAATTGACACCAAAGATTGAAAAATAAAGAACCCTGACGGATTTAAAGCTAGACGACGAAAATGATGTCATCATGGCTAAAACCCGCCAGGGGATTGATATGAGCTTTTACAAAATATCCGAGCAAGCTCGGTTGTTTTGAGTTCGTCGTAGACGAAAGCTCATAGCACCTGGTTTTCAACTAGTTGTAGGGTCAAAAGAAGGTTACTTCGGGACCGACAAGACATGTCTCGGCATACCGGCAATACAAACTAATTTATTCATAAATAAAAAAATAAATTTGACTTTAACTCTATCTGACTGTATGTTATCAGCAAATCCATTTTGGGAACAGTCTACAGAATGAAAAAGGATCGAGAAAAATCTCCAGAGGCATTACCCGGATTATTAACTGAAAAGGAAAGCGATTTGACAATTTTAGCTGACTTATCCCAAGGAGCTGGGGAGGCAATACCAATCAAAATCAAACCCGAGGTCTTTAATCGTTTAGGGGAAACGCTTAATAAAAAGGGACTGACTACTAAACAGGTTGCAACCGGAATATTTGTTGTAGGACTTGCGGTCGGTGCCGGAATTGCCGCAAAAAGTATGATAGAGAAGAAGAGAGAATCGGATCGCCCCTTAACAGACGCAGAATTCGAAAGATTTAAAGATAAGGTTAATGAAAATTATGAAGATATTTTTCGGTTTGTTGCGTTCGGTTTAAAGGGTCAAGGTCAAGACACCGAGGACTTAACCCAAAGAGTTTTTTTAAAAGCGTATGAAAGCTATTCTAATTTTAAACCGGATCCGAAGCTGGAAAATCCTGAACGCTCTTGGTTTTTCCGCATAGCACATAACTTACTGGCAAATCACTACCGAGATGAGGGAAGAAGGCAAAAGCATACCGTGGAGACTTTAAGCTACGAAGATGGAGAGGAAAGAGAGATGGTATTGGTCGACCCTGTTTACTCCAGTATGCATTCTTTAGAATCTACCCAAGAAGTTTTACCTGAGAAGGTAAGTAAACTAAGAGCAGGAATTGATAAGCTGACCGAGGACGCCAAACTGCTTCTTTATCTGAAACACGTCGAGGGTTCGAAAAATACGGAAATAGGTTATGTCTTGGGTCGCTCGGAGGGCGCAGTCAAATCTTTATACAAAAGAACCTTGAATAATTTAAAGGAAGACTTCGGGGTTGCGGAGTAGACTCATTTGTAAGGCAGGATATTTGAGTGCTACGATAAATTAGTATGTTTAAACATCGGACGCTTGTTTTTTTGGAAGATCCGGTTTGGATTCGGGTTTCAAGTCTTTCGGTCATACTACTTTTTATTTTTTTAGCCGACGCAATTCTTTCTTATTGGGTACCCAACTTTCTTGAGTATACGTATAATAATACTTCGACTGTAGGACTTATTATGGCGTTTTCTTCAATCGCCGGGTTATCGGTCGACTTGATTTTCCCCCAAATATTAAAGCAAGTTACCGTAAAAAAACTTATCCTTTTCGCAATTACCGCAAGTTTTATTTTTTCCGGATCACTATTAGGATCTACGTATGCACCTTATCTATTATTAATTCTTTTTGGGATGGTGGTTTGGGGAATTTATTACGAGCTATTGATATTTGCCCAACAACAATTTGTTTCGGATTCAACACCATTGAGATACCACTCGGGTGTTTGGGGAATCATAGGAGTTTTCAGAGCGTTTGCTTATTTTTTAGGACCGATTATTGCAGGTGAAATAGTTCCAGTTGAAGGTAAGTATGCACTTTATTTAGCATTAATTTTTGCATTGATAAGTTTTATAACACTTTCTTTTTTTCATAAAACTCATGATCGGGTTTTATCAATTGAAGTGGATAAAGTAAATATTTTTAAGGAATTTGAGCACTGGGTAGTTCTTTTTGAGCACGTTTGGCCGATTATCATTATGAGCATTATCCTGGGTATTATTGACGCTACTTTTTGGAGCGTGGGGGCAATTTGGAATGAAACGCTTTCCGAAAGTCACCCAATCGGAGGCTTATTTTTATCTTCGTATATATTACCGTCTATGTTTATAGGATTTGTTATTGCCAGATTTAGTATTTATAAGGGTAAAAAGAAATTGGCCGAAAAGTTTATGCTTTTTTCAGGATTATTGTTTGCTGCCTTAGGATTAAATAGTGGGGCTTATTGGCAGGTATCATTTGTTTTTTTTGCAAGTATATTTTTATCAGCTTCTTATCCTTTATTGGAGGGAGTATATTCGGATATCATCGCGAGGATGGGCAGAGAGAGAAAACACATGATTGGCCTTTTTGCTTCAACTTCAAGCGTCGCTTATATTGTCGGTCCGCCATTAGCGGGTGTTATAGCTGATTTTGTTGGAGAACAATTGACTTTCGTAGTCTTGGGTATTTCGACAATAATTATTTCAGCGGTTTTGCTTATTGTAACTCCTAAAAAATTACTTCTTCCGCAGGAAGAAATTCAAAGGTGGAAGGATTAATATATTTACTCTTTGTCAGAAAAAGTCAAAACATTTTAAGGTCGTGTCAAACAAATAATCATCATGGACAGTAGCGAACTACCTAACTCCACAAAGGAGACCCTTGGTCCCTCAAGTGTCATTATTGGAAGATCTATGCTCATTGATCATTTTGTGGAAGGAGAGGATTTATATGAAGAGGAAGAATCGTCGGTTGGTGACGAGAGCAAAGAAAAAATTGCAATCTATGAATTAACTCTAGACAGATTACCCGACTGGTATGCCAAAATAAACAGTTTGCCCGAGGGGTATGGTTATTCTGGCGGAGTAGCACGATCCTTGATGTTAGAGGTATTGGGAGAAAAATCACCCCATCCACGGGATTTAGATGTTGTTGCCGTCAAGAGTCTCAATCCTGATATTAGTTTAAGGGATGACATTTCTTGGCGTTATATGCCGGATGATACGAAACGAGGTCATGGAGTCAAAATTGAAACCAACGTCGCAGATTACATGAGCGAGCGCGACTTCACAATAAATGAAGTTTTGGCTATAGGGAACAGACTCTTTTTTTCAGAACGAGCCTTGGTTGATTTGGAACATAAGATAATACGACCAACTGGGTTTGAAATGTATAAATGGGAATCTTATGTATCTGACGAGTGGGGCATTAATCCGCGCCTTGCCATGAAAGCATTGGTTCTTCAGGCAGAATTTTTAAAATTATATGGAAAGGGAAGTGTGGAGGATATTGAGGAGTGGCAATGGGATATTGAAGGTATGCCTCCTTTTGAGCTAGCCTTAGGTATTGAAAAAGCTGCTCAAAAAGGAGTGGGTCTCAGATTTTACCTATCGATTTTGGATAAGGGAAATATTAAACGCGAAAATTTACCTTCAGGGGTGACTCTTGATAGCTTGCGTGAACTTGCTCATTATGTTCGCAAAACAATGCTAAGAGGGGGGAGAGAACCATTTGAATTTTCTGAGAATGTTTTTAATGACGAAGAACAACAATTAGATCGTATTTATGAACATTATGCAGACTTAGCAAATGCATATGCTTCTTCGGGTAAAATTAAGAACCTGAATTCCAGAGAGAAGATTGAGTACTAAGGACTTATTTTTCCGCAGGAAGAAATTCGGGCGTGGAAAGACTAGAATTCAAGTCCTATAAGCGAAACTTGCATCTCGAAAACTCGATGTAAGCGAAGCTTGCAAGATACTCCTTATAATAAAATATTATATCTTATAATGTTTGACTTTTGGTCTTAATTTTGGTATTATTCCTTTACTAAATTCTGCAAATGCAGGCAAATAGAGCCTGCTTTATTTGTTAATTTGGTACATTCTATCTTGCACATTTAAAAATGCGGGAGTTGTTCTCTTTTAATTTAGGTGGTCGCATTGTGAGTACGAAATTCGTATTCAGAGTGTGGCCATCTATCAAAAGAATGAGCCCATTGGCAAACAACCCTTTTATAAAATCCAGTAAGGAAGGAAATTTGAACGATTATCTAAGAATTGTCTAACTTCTATCAACCCTATTCAAATTTAAGGAGGGCTATATGTCTCAAGTTGCCAATATTAACGGCAAGAAGGTTTTCTCTGATAAGCAAGTTGCTTCTATCATCAATACCAGAGTGACCTTTACTGACGGAAGCTGGTGCGACGTCGCCACGGGCGAGGTTGTGAACAAAGGCCAAGGCTTTATCAACATTGGCTCATCAGCAGAAGAATCGGGCGAGAAAATTACCGTTGGCCCGAAAACCTTTTCGGCAAATGCCCTTGAAGTTCGGGACATTATTGCAGATCTGGATGTCCAGGTACACCAAGCCAACACCATTGAAGTGATCATCGTTGGCCCAGCCAATGAGGTTAAGAACATCCACATCAAGCAAGAAGGCAACACAGTTGTTGTTGAAGGTGAAGATGGCGAAGCCTCTGGTGCAGATGTCACAATCATTTCGGGGCGTGGCGGTTCCTTCACTCGTGTGGGTCGCATTAGTGGCTCAGGTGTTGTCATTGGCGGAAGCATCCGTGGCACATCCATCATTTCTGGTGACGTGGTCTTTGGACGTAACGTCATCATTTCTGGAGGCGGAGAGAACCTAACCAAGGTTACTGTCAAGGTTCCTAAGGGAGCCAGCCTCAATCTCTCTGATATTGAGGGCAAGACCCGCCTCGGAGATACTGAAGGAAGTCTCCGCCTACACATTGGTGGTGGAGGTGATGTAAACGTTGGCAAAGTACAAAAGGTTAACGCCAAAATCTCGGGCAGCGGTAGGGTTGCTATCTCTTCTATTCAGGGCAACGCCAAGCTCAGAGTCAGTGGTTCTGGAGATTTCAGCGTTGCTGGTGGTGATATTGGCGAGCTTGAAGCAGATGTCTCGGGTTCTGGAGATATCAACATCCGTGCTACAGTTCAGGAAGCTGATCTGAGCGTGTCGGGATCGGGAGACATTTACGTTTTCAAGGTGGTTAACCGTCCCCAAAAACACCTCAGCGGCTCCGGCTCTATCCGAGTCGGTAATTGGTAATATTCCGCAGTAAGTTTCGCACTCTAAAGTGCAAGAAAGCCTGAAGTATAGATTTAAAGTGGAAGTTGTGGTTGCGAGAATTGCAACTTTGTTGAGCTCAGCTCACAACTACGACACTACTTTACACCTTATAAATCTTCAGGTTTTTATTTTGGCTTAGTTTAATACATCCTTGTAGGAGTTTGTTGTGTCTCTGGAGTTTGATTACCCATGTTACATGTATCATTACATGTAACATAAATATGACAAACAATTGTAGTTATAAGGGCGTAAAAGTAATACCATTGATGTATGAAGCGTAGACATTTTCTTTTACTACTAGTGTTCATTTGTTTAGTTATCCTTTTCAGGTTTTATAATCTGCCCCAGACCACACGATTCACGCGTGACGAGTCCTCAAACCTCAGGGATATGAAAAGAATATGGGTTACAAGGGACATTACTTTAATCGGCCCAATTGATGCCAACATGACTATTATCTATCCATCCCTAACCTTTTACATGCTCATGCTCTTTGCCGTTTTAGGTAAATTTGAGCCGCAATCCCCGGCTTACGGGACTGCATTTTTCGGCTTACTGATTGTTTTCTTAATTCTTTTTTTGACGAAAAAATTGAATAAAAAGCTACTGCCTTTTGTTGCAGCCCTTTCAGTTGTCTGGTTTCCGTTAATTGAATCTTCACGCTGGGCATGGAATCCGCATCTAGTTGCTTTTACGAGTATTATTGCAATACTTTTATACTTTCGTAAAGACAAAATCTCATTTATTTTTTCCGGCGTCTTTTTCGGACTTTCGTTTCATCTTCATTATTTGACTTTCTTTTCTTTCGCAGCCTTTATATTATTAGTTGGACTCAAATCACTTAGGCAGAAGAAGTTTTTGGTGCCGATATTAATATTTCTTGGCTTTTTTTTGATGATTGTTCCCTTTATTTACTTTGACTGGAAAAATCCTCCCGGACTATTCTTTAATCATTTTTGGAAAAATAATTTGATTAGGTCCCACGGAGCTCCTGATATGCTGAATTTCATACGGTCTTTTTCGGTCAATATTTATCAATCTCTATTTTATTTATCACAAAATATGTTATTAGCAATATTTTTGGGTTTTATTCTTGTTTGGCTGACTATCAAAGATTTAATACATAAAAGTCAAAGTTTACTGTTTTTAATTCCAGTAGTTCCGCAGATTGCAATAATTTCTTTTTTACCGACGTTCGAGAATAGATACTTTTTATTGGGTTTGTCCTTTTTTATAACCTGGTTAATTTATCCGAGAGGAAAAAAGGAAGGAAGTCTGGTAAAGTTTGCAGTATTAATTATGATTCTGGGAAGTTTGGGCCAGTTAAAAAATCAGCTAACCAAACCTATAAGAGAACCGGCTGCGGGAACAGTAAGTTTGGTGTCAAATTACATTCGGGATAAGGTAAATAAAGACGACCGTAAAAATGTTAATGTTGCGGTTTTGGCGAGTCCGGATGCTGACCCACTGGGTGTGGTTTACAGACACACTCTGCAGGTAAAGGGAATAAATCTCCTTTTGGAAAATCAATTCGATATAACCGATAATTTGTTCGTAGTAAGTACTTCAGACGAAGATAAGGTAAGAAAAGATCCTGCAAATGTGATGGGCGGTTTTAGGAAAGGTCCACTAGCGGACACATATAAGCTTGCGAACTCGGAGTGGAGGGTCTATTTGTTCAATAGATACTAGATGAGCCTGTGAATTGTAGGGGCTTCATTAAAAGGGGGGTTTTGGTATGAAAGTAATTTTGACGATGGCAATATCAGCAAATGGAATAATTGCTACAAAGACTGGAAGTGAAGATTTTCTATCACACGATAATTGGTTGCAATTTGTAAGACTTGCAAGGAAGGTGGGCTGTTTTATGTGGGGCAGGAAAACTTACGAAGCAGTAATTAAATGGGAAGGAGATTATTTAAGTGACTTAAAAAGCGTAAAGAAAGTAATAATTTCAAGTTCGGAACTAAAGTTAAAAAAAGGTTTTACTTTAGCACATTCACCAGAAGAAGCATTGAAAATGCTTGCAGATGAAGGTTTCAAGGAGGCAATAATTACAGGTGGTTCAATAACCAACAGTTATTTCGCGAAAAAGGGCCTTATAGATGAAATTATTTTGGACGTGAACCCTTCAATTATAGGCGAAGGCATTCCTGTTTTTGCTCCAGAAGATTTTGTGTTAAAGCTAGATTTGTTAAATGTCGAGAGGGTTGGTAATGGGGTAGTTGAATTTCGATATAAAGTTCAGAAATGACTGATTACAAGTTTCTGGAGAATTGTTTTGCAGGGCTGGGAGGAGTCGAACCTCCAGTCCGGGTTTTGGAGACCCGTGGTTTGCCATTAACCGACAGCCCTATGTTTTGTATTTTAACTTAGACTTATATCAATCTCAACTTGACGTTGTATTTACCTTTAATATCCGCCACTTCCTTTAGTTACAATGGAGGTGGACATGAATCAATTAACAAAGATTGCACTTACATGGGAGTTGT
>MGHI01000009.1 GCA_001793155.1 Candidatus Woesebacteria bacterium RIFCSPLOWO2_01_FULL_39_61 | reverse complement strand
CCAAAGCCTGCTTTTACACTCATAACTAAAACTATATCCAAGTTTGTCAAAATGGTGGGATCAATTTTTGCAACCGTTGTCTCGATATCAAGTCCGAGACCAACAGATAACCCCACCTCCTGCACCTTGCCTACAAACTCAACCTGATCGCTCATTTGTTCAATATGCCCAATAATTCTGTCTGCCTGACCCCTGACGCATCTTTCAACCCAATTAACAGGCTCATAAACCATGAGCTGGAAATCAAGAAGCAAGCTTGTATCAATTTTTTCGAAAACACTTGGATCAATAGTCTTATTGCTAGCATATTTCCCGTCAATAATATCAATTGAAATCCTATCAACTAACCCCTCACAGCGTGCAATTAACTCTCGGGCTTCTTCTGGATCACTCGTCAAAATAGATGGAATCATTTCTATCATAATCGTAGATTGTGTCAAACTTTGTTTATCATAATCGTAGATTGTGTCAAACTTTGTTTATCATAATCGTAGATTGTGTCAAACTTTGTTTATCATAATCTTAGATTGTGTCAAACTTTGTTTATCACTTTGAGATAAATTCTTTGAGCGCAACCCCTTGAGACTGTTCTATGTGAGATTCCGGTCGTTTCTCTTTAATAAGTTTAAATGCATCGTCTAAATTCATACCCTTGTATTTTACAAGATAAGCCGCAACCAGGGTGGGGCTTCTGGCATGACCATTTTTGCAATGAACAAATACGGTTTTACCCATATTTACAGCCGTATCTATAAGGCACGTTCCCATTTCAAGCTGCTCCTGACTCGGAGCATAACCATCAACAACAGGAAGCCAAACATAACCGATTTCTATATCTTTCGGAGGAAGTTCGTTGTTTTCCGCACTTAAATTAATTTCAACACTCACTCCTAACTTTTTAAATTCTTCACTGTGAATTAAACACACGCCACCCTTACATAAATCCGAACCGATTATGATTTTATCGGTAATATGCGAGTAATCAAAAATGTGTCCGTCGTTTCGTCCCTTAGGTTCTTTCATATATTCATGATTAGAAGTATTGGCCAAAATATCATAAGTATCCAAAAGAGGGGATATTTAAAAATTTCTGATAACGACGGTGAAAATTCTGGTGAACAAAAAGAAGTTACCCCACAGTTCAGTGGCTCGCTACTTTTCCAAAAACTTGCAGCAAAAATTAATATTCCGATTAAGTAATAAATTATAAAAAAGAGAACGTACTTTACAACTCTATTTCTTCCCATCCAATTAACAAATTAACTAATCAACTAATCCTTACTTAGCAAAGCTAAGTGTTATCGGATCCGACGGAGCTTTGTCGCTATCTAATCTTTGTCCAACCCTGATTACCTGTTCCACCAAGCGGTTTGCATAACCCCATTCGTTGTCGTACCAGGCAAAAACTTTGACTAAATTGCCGGCGACAACTTGAGTTAGTGATAAATCGACTATTGCCGACTCGCTCCTGCCGATATTCCCTTATAAATGGCGTTTTCCGTAGCTTTTTTAAATGCATTGTTTACCTCATCCACAGTCACATTCTTCTTCAACAAGAACGTAAAGTCGGAAATTGAACCCGTCGCTGTCGGGACTCTTAAAGCCATTCCGTCAAATAATCCCTTAAGTTCCGGAATCGTCTCTGTTGTGGCAACAGAAGCACCCGTCGTTGTTGGGATAATGTTTTCAGCTGCAGCACGGGCACGACGCAAATCTTTATGGGAATTATCCTGTAAATTCTGATCGTCGGTATAGGAATGCACCGTTGTCATCAAAGCTTTCTCAATTCCAAAAGCGGAGTGAATTACGGCTGCAACCGGCGCTACACAGTTTGTAGTACAGCTTGCGTTATTAATTACTTCACCATCCTTATATTCATTTACCCCAATAACATAAGTTCCGACATTTCCACCTTTTGCCGGAGCTGAGATTACTACCCTTTTTGCGCCTCCCAATGCGTGCTTTTTGGCATCTTCTTCTGTCGTAAACTTCCCTGTTGACTCGATTACAACATCAACTCCGTATTTTCCCCAGGGAATTTTTTCAGGATCACGCTGGGCTAAAAGAGGTATTTTTTTATTTTTCTCCCCCACCAGCAAATATCCTATCAGCGGATCATCATCGGTTACTTCCTTTTCTTCTTTTAACTTTTCACTTTTAATTTTAAACTCGAATGTCCTATACATCGTATCGTAATTTACAAGATGAGCCCAACCTCCCGCGTCCATACTGCCGGAAGTGTTGATGGCGGCAATTTCCACTTCAGAGGTATGTTTAAGAAGCCAAATCCTGAAAGCAATCCTCCCGATACGTCCAAACCCATTTATACCGACCTTAATCATGCTGAAACTAGTTTAGCAAACCAGGCAAAATTGGGAAAGCCTTACTTTACTTTATGAAGATGGTGACTCGGATGATGTAAGAAATATGTGATAATTGATTTTAACGTGTATCTAAATATGAATAAGGGGTCTTGGAAAAGTCTTCGGGAAGAAGTTTTAACCACCAAGTTCGGATCAAATTTAACTTCACCGTAAACCCTTAGGTGGCATGATAAATCCATATCTTCATGGATAATAGAATCGTTAGTATGAGGAGAAATCTTTTCGACTACTTTTTTTCTGACTGCAAAGTTCGGACCGTTTAATGGATAGTGACCCATAAACACACGGGTTATATAGATAATCCAAAGAAAAAAGAGACGAGATATAAACTTTAGTACTAATCCTCCATCATAAAACTCAGAAGATCCGCTTATTGCGACAGCCTCCGGATATTTTTGAAACTCCTCATAATAACTTCTTATCCAACCTTTTTCGGGTAATGTGTCTGCGTCGGTTCTTACTATTATTTCTCCGCGGGCCTTTTCAAATCCCTTTGCGCGGGCATAACTTGTTCCCTGCTTTTTCTCAGAAATAACTTTTACTCCAAAAGAGCTTGCAACCTGGGCGGTGTTATCTTTTGAATTATTATCGATAACAATTATTTCGTAATTTGAATAATCCTGCGCGATCAGGCGGGGAAGAAGCGTTTTTAAATATTTTTCTTCATTCCACGCCGGAACTATTACCGAAATTAGAGGAAGATCTTTGTCCGCCATAAGCTCTTAAGTATACCTACAGACATCACATTTTGAAATCGAACTAAAAATGGTGATGTATGCTACAGAAATCGCAACTTTAATTCAGTCTTATAATGCGATTTCTATATCTTACTTTAATTTGTATTTAGTAATAGTAAAATAGGAACTAATAGCAACAATAAAGACCGACTGATCCTCGTTTTGAGGATGTCCTTAATCATAAACTCGGGAAAAATGTAGAAAAATCCAAGAGAGTCACAAATCCTGTCCAGTGAAGTATATACTTTCTTAAATTATGGAAAAAAAGAAAATACTATTCATGCCCTTAGGGATTGGGATTGCTCATGTCGGCAGAACTTTAATGCTGGCTCGCGAATTGAGGCGTCGAGGACATGAAATTTTCTTTGCAGCAGGAAAAGCTGTTAGTCCATTAATAGAGAAAGAGGGTATCATCAATTTTACACTTCCAGAAATTCCACCAAAAGAAAACATTAAAAGAATAAGAAGATTAAAACCCAACTTCTACACGAAAGCGGTCATAAAAAAATTCCTAAATGCCGAACTAAAACTATATAAAAAAATAAAGCCGGATCTGGTAATTGCCGATACCAGAGTTACGGCAAAAATATCCACAAAAATAGCAAAAATTCCACTTATAACCATTAATAACACCAACGCTACAAAATATTACGACTTTACTCGGGCCCGTTTTCCCATACCAATATTTTTTTTAAATGAATTCATTCATTCAACCTTACTCTACCCACTCGAAAAAGAATGGATGCAAAAAAAGGTTTTAAGCCGCGTCGGCCCTCCGATTGTCGAAGCCTTTCTCGTTCGTCAATTAATGACATTCAATCTTGTTATGCAGCAATATGATCTAGGCCCAATAAAGTCTTTGTACAGTCTTTTGAAGGGAGACCTGACTCTCCTGGCAGACGTACCCTTCTTCCGGCCAACCAAAAAGTTACCCAGTGATGTCAAACTGGTTGGTCCTTTGTCTTGGCAACCGCCCATGGAATTACCGGAGTGGAAGGCTGATTTAGAAAACTTAAGCGAATCTAAAAAGCCCATTGTCTACATAACGGCTGCGGGCACCGGAGACGGAAAAATTGTCAGAAAAACTATAGAAAGTCTCTCTGAATTTCCTGCAACTATCGTTGTCACTACCGGAAACGCAATGAGCCTGAAAAGCTTACGAAATATTTCTAAAGAGGATATCTATATAACCGACTACCTTCCGGGAGATTGGATCATGCAAAAAGCTAGAGCTGTAGTCTTTTTTGGCGGAAACTCAACCGTATATCAGGCGCTTATAAACGGTGTCCCCCAGATTATTCTTCCGCTACACCTAGATCAACAGGATAACGCCAATCAGCTCGAGCGGCTCGGAACGGGAATAGCCATTAACCCAAACAGGTTTGATGAAAAAGCTCTTATTGAAAAATTATCACTGGTTATTTACCACAAGGGTTTCAAGAAAAAATCAGAGAAGTATAAAAATCTACTCAAAAAATGGAACGGGCCTGTAACGGCCGCAAATGAAGTCGAAAAATTCCTGCGAACGAAAAAGATTAAAAGCAAAGAAAGTTTTATCGAAAAAGTGTTTAGGCTCAAATCAATTTTAAAAACTTTTTAGATACAGGGTGTTTATAGCCGCTTTTTGTTACGGAATCAAAAAAGGTAAAATCGGTAAGCACCTTATTAATTTGAAACAGTTACATCTCGTGAATGATTCCCTGAAGTTGCATCTACGTCGAATCCCTCACCCGTGTAATGATATTCAACGTCTACCCTTACCTGGCCGGGGTGAAACCCTACGCTTGTATAGGTATATGTTCCTTGATGTATTACATTAGTTAGAGGCTGGTTGCCGTAAGGCAATATTGCGGGGCAGCTTCCTGTGGGTTTAATTTTCACTATCCAATCACCAATTAGTGTTTTACCATCTTTTTCTTTTAGGTTAATTGTTATTGTCGCCAATCCATCCTCTGGTTTAAATCTGCTGCAATCACTTATATTTACAGCGGGTGTGGGAGTAGTGGCTTTAGTCAAAGTAGGTTGTGGTTTTTTAGTTGGTGGGGGTGTGGGTACAGATGTGGGTATTGAACTCGGTGTCTCTGTAATAGTAATAGTCGAGGTTTGCAATTCGGTTTGCGGTACAGAGGTTTTAACTTTCTTGGAATTTATATAAATACCCGCACCTAAAGCAACAATTGCTATTAAAATTAAAATAGGTAACAAAACAAATCCCTTATTTCTCATAATTTAATCTATAATCTCCCAATCTGGGGGTAAATCTCCATTACCCAAAATACGGAGTGTGCCAAAAACCAAGAGCAATGGTGTATGTATGACAACAAAGGTGATAAGTGCAGTAGTAAAACTCAATTCAAATCCGTAAATGTATGGATTTTTTGAAAGGCTCGGTTTAAAATACTTTTTTGTAAATATGCTCGAAGCAAAGTCAATAAAATAATACATAATCCATAATAATCCAGGTGTAACATCAAACGCTTTAAAGGTAGCACTTAATATTTCAACGCTCTTAACAGACAGTTTAGCAGCTTGAGAAAATAAATAAGTATAGAAAAGTAGAATAAACAAATACTTTACTGTCTTTTCTTTTTTGAATTGTTTGGCAAATAAAATTAAAGATTTAACTGCAAAATAACAAATAGAAATAAAGTTCATAATTCTACTTCAAAGCTTCTGTTCCTGGTAACGTTCCTTTGGCCAAATACTCCAACATCGCTCCGCCGCCAACCGAAATCCAATCAAAGCGCTCATTTAAACCAAATTCAGTTATTGCAGCTTCGGCATCTCCCCCTCCTGCAACTTTAAATGCAGAAGATGCGGCAATTGCATTAAAAACCTCCAGACTCCCCTGACGATGTCCTTTATCCTCGTATTTACCTTGAACTCCGGCAACCACAATCGTGCCAGCTTTTGTAATCTCCCTTTTAAACTTATCAATCGTATTAAGCGTTATGTCCTCTTTATCAGGAATAAGCTGGCCCATCATAATTTTGTCCGGATCGGGATTTTCCTCGCCAAATAATAGTGGGAGTCTTCCGCCGACCAAAATTTTGTCGGCAATTGTAGTGAAGCTTCTTATATACTCGACTTTGTCCTCTTTAATTCCACCGATAACCAAAACGACAGGTTTTTTCGGGGAAACTAAAACTCTATTTAAAGCTTCCACTTCCTTCAAGAACCTGAAACCGGCAAAATGGGGTAAAAATTTCGGAATTCCCACAATTGAAGCGTGGGGTCTATGCGAGACAGCAAATGCTTCGTTTACATAAATTTCAGCAAGCGACGCTAGATCTTTAGAAAAAACTTCATTATTTTCCTCTTCGTCCTTTTCGAACCTCAAATTTTCCAAAAGCAAGATTTCACCCTCTCCCAGCATTTTCGCTCTTTTCTGAACTTCATAACCGACAATGTCGTGGAAAAAATTGACTTTCTCTCCAACAATTCCCCCAAGGACATCGGCTATAGGAGCAAGGGACAATTCAGGTATTTTCTCCCCCTCCGGCCTGCCCTTGTGTCCAATAAGAATTAGTCTAGTGTTTTTAGAAACCAGGTAGTCCAAAGTTTCTTCTGCGAATTCTAACCTCGTGTAGTCTTCATCAACGTCCAAATCCATCCGTACTATCACTCTTTTTCCAACGACGTCTACGTTTGACAACTTAGGCAGGTCCATACTAATTGTTAGCTTCAATTCTTTTAATATCCTCTAATCTTCTTTTATATCGTACTTTTGCCTCAAATCCTGTTTCTAAAAAGCTCTTTACCATTTTTTTTGCTTCATCATCGCTGGTAAAATCCGCCGCAATAACCAAGATATTCATATCATCATCTTTTCTTCCGGCTTTTACTTGCTGTTCTGTCTTTCCGATAGAAGCCCGAATCCCGTCAAATTTATTCGCCACAACATCAACCCCAACTCCGGAACCGCAAAGAAGTATCCCTCGGGATTCTTCGTTTTTGCTAACCAGTGAGGCAACTTCCTGAGCATATAAGGTGTAGTCGTCTTTGGGATCAAGAATGTTCGCTCCCAGATCATAAAATTCATAATTCCACTCAAATAACCATTTGGAAATTTTCTCTTTTAAGGCAAAACCCCTGTGGTCAGCTCCAAGAAAGATTTTTAATTTTGAGTTGTGTTTTTGATCTTTGACAATTTGCATAGTCAAATTGTTTACTCTTTTTGATCTTTGATTTTTCATTCAAATCCCTCTATTAAATGCATTAACTGCCTTTTGGGATCTTTTGCTGCTACTATATCGGATGCTACAGCTACCCCAACGGCTCCCAATTCTATGCTTTTTCTTACGTCTTCACTTGACTTAATTCCGGCTCCCACAATAAGAGGCAGACCTATTGTTCTGGTAATTTCAACAGCTTGGGAAATTACCTCCGGTTTTGCTTTGGCAACGGAAGTGGTTTTACTTCCGACCAGCTCCGGAGGTTCGTACGAGGCAAAAGTAGGAAGCAGTTTGACAATTTCCTGAAGCTCTATTGTGTCGGCTGCGAATACTAATGTCTTTAATCCGACCTCTTTTGCCCTACTATGAGCTTTCTCAAGAAGTGCAAAACTTTCAAATTTATGCTCGGAGTGGTTTAAAAAAGTTCCCACCGCTCCGTCCTCAATAACTGCCTCGGGTAGAATGTAGCCAGTGTGTGCGCCGTATTCCATCGGATCGACGTGTTGAACCCAAATTTCCAGACGTGATATCTGAATCATTTCTTTAACGTCCGTTGCTTGGACTACCGGTATTATTTTTATTTGGGTTTCGTGCGCAACGGCCTCGAGTATTTGCACAAGCTCTATTGCAGCTACGCCAGTCCCTTTTTCGTAAGTTTTAAAGTTGACAAAAATCATTTTCAAGCTTTCAATAAGTCGGTAAACCAATAAATCAGTAAATGTTTCTGATTTACTGAATACCTGAATTACTGACTTATTCCTAAAACCTCATTTACCCTGTTTTTGTCGAAACCAATTATGGTTGCCTTACTTCCATCGTCTTTTGAGATGGTTGTAAAGGGAACGCCCAAAAATCCTCCGGAGTCTCTCATCATCTCTTCGCGGGCCAGATCGTCTTGATCAACAAGTTTTTCCGTATATTGGATATTTTTCTCGTTAAAATAATCTTTAAGCATCTTGCAATAAGGACATGTTGTAGTTGAATATACAGTTACTTTCACGAAATCACCTCCCTCCAGGCTTGAGGCCCTCTGGGCCGGAAGCCTCCTTGTTAAGTTAATAAAAACCCTACCACTTTATACCAAATCGGCGCTTTTACGGACAAAACTTCCCCTGTAGAAGTTGAAAGTCTTACTTCGACGGGTACAGAATATTCATAAATATTCAATAAATTAAATACTCTCTCTCCGAACACTTGATACTGTAATTCTCTATTTTCCTCTATAATTTTAACTTGGCTACCGATTATTTTATTGAGCCATTTAGTTCTTAATGTCATTTCAGCAGCCTCATAAGGCAAAATCGACAAATATTTTTCTCCGGTTGGAGTCTCTAACACAATCTTCGCCGTCTTGGGATTAACACTCAATGGAAACTCAGTAAGAGCCTTAATGCCTTTTTGCACCAGAGAAAAGGAGTTTTCGTAAACTCCAATTGTCATTTTTTGAACTGAAGGACGCTCTTCAAGCTCTATCAATTCTTCCTTAACATCACTTACATCCAATTTTCTTTCTCCATTATCCGATGCTACTGTAAGACTTATTTTCCCTCCTGAGTCCTTTTCTAAAGAAACAACAGAGTTTGCATCCGTTTTACCTTTCGCTAAACCTTTGACCTCAATAGATGAAGATTGTGGTATGGATAAATTCGAGCTATCGAAAGATAAGACGTTCCAGGTGATTTCTCCTTCGCTATCAATTACCAAAATACTCGCGCTCACGGAGTTGGTATAGGTAAGTATAAACGAAGCTACTAATAATCCGGAAATTAGTGTTTTACTCATCTAGTCTAAGATACCACAAGAGCCAATCCTAAACCATATCTTCTAAGTTCGAACAATGACGTCCTCCCGCCTTAAAAGGTGGGTTTTCCCTAAGGAGGAGGACATATCAGCGTTCAATTCACCCCCCCTGAAGGGCGGGGTTTTCTTGAATGCCGTTATAAACTCGTGGAATTCTGAAACTGGTCTTAAAATGAACCCTCCAGTATATGAGTTTCCGGAGTACTATCTTGGGTTTTTTCCGAAGTAACCAAAACTTTCGGATGGTCCTTTAAATCTTCTGATCCCTGATAATTTAACATCCATCCGCCCTTAGCAAGTTCAAGTTTTCCTAATGAAATAAAGGAGTCGTCTTTACCTTCTTCGCTTTTAACTAACCAAGCCTGGTAAAAAGAGCCGGCGGCTGGGTCTGGAAGATCTGCCAAGATACTTGCATTAAACTTCCCGTTATCAAACTTTCTGGTGGCAATCGCCGATGACCCTGCCCCTGAAACGTCTTTAAGCTCTGCTTTATCCATATCCTCCGGAATTCGGAGATTAAATTTTTTCTCGATATTTTCCTGAACTGAAGAAAGCGTTTCTGGAACCCTCATTTCTTCTTCGGAAGATCGTTGTTTTTGGCGGTAAAAGATCACTCCGCCAAGAAGTACCAAAATTATAAGACCAATTACTATATCGCGCCTTGTCATTGCGCAAAGACTAGCAAATTACTAACTATATGTCAATCGCGGCAGGGATCTTTACAATTGCGAAGCAAGTGCAAGGAACACTTTTTTACGACTCACAGCAGGGATCCTTATCCTTGATTTGTTCAAATCGCGTCTTTGCTCAGCAACCCTTCCTATTTGGAAACCACAACAGGGGCGTTGTTGGGCTTCCTTCTTCCCTTTTTCTTTTTCTAATGATTTCTCATCGTACATATGATATTCAAAAGGTTACTCTTCGAAATATTCTCCGCATAAATACCGCAATATTTCCGCTCCGATTGGACAGCTTCAAAAAAACCGTTCAACGGAATCCCGTTAGATGCTTGCTATCTAAACGGGACAAGAGTTTAACTGCCCATCTTTAAGTACACCCCAAAAAGTGCCAGTACAGCAGAAACCAACAACCACTGGGTGGAAGCTAACCAAATGTCAACTCCCCAGTAACCCACAGCAGAAAGAGCTACCGCAACCACTGCCCCAATCATCAAAAGTTGTGAAGCAAGCTTCATATCTTTCATACTCATATTACTCACCCCCTCGTTAAAAGCTCTTAAATCACAAATCTATCTACCAAAAACCCCACAACGAAAGCTACTAAAGCCGCAAAGCCTCCAATAAAAAGCATTTCGATCCCGCTCTTGGCCCAATTCTTTTTTGTAAAATTACCTCTAACTACACCCATCAAGAACATTGAAACAAAAACTATAAGAATCGACAGCAAAAACCGGTTACTAATTGGGAATAAGTAAGGTATTAATGGCAATAATCCGGCTAAATCAAAGGATAAAAATGTCACAAAAGCCTGCTTAAGGGGCGAGGCTTCCTGGATATGTAGGTCTCCCTGTGATTTTTCAAACTCCATCTCGCTCTTAACTCCAAGATAAGTTCCCGACGCCATCGAAAAACCATCAGCAAAAAGATTGGCAAATCCTAAAACAATAACAATCGAAGCCCCCAATGATGCTCCCGTTGAACCAGCAACAACCGCAAAGGTAGTAATAATACCATCGCTTGCTGCAAAGACCGAGTCTCGTAAATAAGAAGCTCTCTCATGTAGCACTTTTTCTCGCATAATAACTTCATATTAGCACAAATCACCCATTGAAAAGTTACTATCTATCCTCAATAATCATGTAAGAAGTTGTGTTGGCTAGTTAGATAACTCAAAGAGTATCTAACGGCCTAGCCCGTGAGATGCAAAGCTATCTCACTGGGGTAAAGGAACACCGGTGCGCTCCTCCGTCGAGACCTCGGCGGTGCGAGTAATTCCGGGGCTGTGCCGCAACTGTATCTTCCCTCGCCTTTACAGGCTCGGGATAAACTAAAAGTTTACCTCGAACGAAGTGAGGGAAGGAGCCAGAAAACTAACAACTTCAGTAATCCCGACCCCAATGAAGTAATACATCACTTCATGGGGCTCCGTGAGATGCTTAGCTACAACGCGATAGCGATGTCAAGCTTTGCTTATCTCACCTGGAGGCAGGAAATATGGACAGAGAAAGAGAATTATCAAGATTTATACCCCACTGGATAGATAAACCAAAACCTCAAGTAGTAGAAGAATTGGCCTCATACTCGCTTGAGACCAAACGTATTCCAGATCCTTATTATTTTTTAATCCGCGATGACGGAAAACTAATATCACCTCAAACAGGAAAACTTGTAGAAGACTCTGTTGAAAAAAATTCTTATTTAGGACAAATGGAATTCCGCGCACTTCAAAGTATCCAAGAATGGAGTGTTGGAAAAAGTAAAGGTATAGCTTTCTGGTTCTCTCCTCCCAACACCGAAAGATCGAAATTCACCAAATTAATAGTAAGCGAGATTGAAAATTATGAAACAGAAAGAAGATTATTTAACAGAAATCTACTTTTAGAAATTGATGCCCAAGAAACTATGTTATTGGTCCAAGAATTAACTTCCAAAGGTGCAAACCCTGTTGTTTTCAAAACACCAGAGGAGTTAAGATCTCAACCTGTTTTTAGCGATAATTCTGACCTTAACTGGCTAGATTTTTTTGATATGCGGGTAAATGATAAAACAATCTGGGAACAAATAAGGTCTGGCGAGGATATCCTAGCTAAAGAGTTAGCAATAAAAAATTCGGGGTCGATTTACGAGACAATATTTGGCCAAGACTATCCGAAAGGATACGATGATGAAAAAGTGAAAAGGGCAGTAGAAAAAGCTCGGGAAATGAATGTTTTTGGCAGCTTACCGGGATCCTGCCCACCCCCATTACTACTTACCCAGGAAGAAAACACTGCCCTCGGTGTGTTTTTTAAAAATTCGGAAAGGTCTTTCCCTTGTCCGGAGTGTCATAAACCAATCCCATCGGGAGAAGGAATAACAAAGTGTCCCCATTGCGGAATCACCAAAGAAGAATACGGAAGTCGCTGCGATTGAAGTAAAATAAGGCTGTGAAGAAATATCTCTTAATCTACCTTGCCGCAGCTATCATTTTTCTGGCTCACTATGCCTTTTCTGGTCAAGCGATATACGGGGACGGAATAGACTATTGGGTTTATCTGCCAAGCATCTACTTTGACCACGATATAGACTTTGAAAACCAATATAAACATATATTTAGCCCGGCCAATAACAATAAGTACTCATCCGAGTCTGCACCCGATATATTAAAAACCAGATACACATCAATCGGTAAAACAGACAATCCCCATCCGCCGGGCACCGCTATCTTTTGGTTTCCTGCATTTTTACTCGCTGATATAGCCTCAATAATTCTTGGTTTAGCGCGTAATGGATATGCGCATGTTTACCAAATATTAGCTGGACTATGGTCAATTCTTTTGATCGTTTTCGCACTTCGATTAAATGAATTATTAGTATTTAAATTTACCAAGGATGGAAAAATAAGTTTCTTGACAACTATCGCATTGTTTTTTACAACACCGCTTTTATATTACGGAAGTTATGATGTTTTGAATTCTCACTTTGCCTCGTTTTTCCTATCGTCTCTCTTCTGGTATCTTCTCCTAATTAGACCGATCGAGCTGAAATCCCTGCTCCTACTCGGCTCGGTAGTCGGACTTGCAACCTTGGTTCGTCTACAGGATGCACTTCTAATTGTATCCGCTTCCGTTTATCTATATTTGAAATACAAAAATCCTGTATTAAAGATATTAACTCTATCCTTAACCGGGTTATTACTCATTCTACCTTTAGCATGCCTCTGGATGTATCTTTATGGAATTCCCCTTCCCGAAACATATACGGCATTCGGAAGGGGTGAATGGCTGAAATTTGGAAGCCTATTCCACCCAACTTACGGATTTTTCTTTCGCACACCTTTCCTTTTAGTAAGTCTAATCGGAATAAAAATATTCATACCTAAGGAAAGGAAAGTTTTTTGGGTATTCTTTACTTTGTTTATCCTGCAATTTTTACTAATTACCTTCCAAGGAGGCTGGGATGCACCCTCCTACGGAGGTAGAATGTATATATCAACCCTTACCTTTTTCGCCGTACTTATTGCTTATACACTTAACTGGATAAAACAAAAGTGGAATTTTAAAATTGCAGTAGTAGTTGTTATTTTTTTTGTAATTCTTAATATTATCAGCATTACAAGTTTTGTACTCTTCGAAAAAGAAGTAAATTCAGGCAGAAAAAGAGGGTTAGAAGAACAAACTCAACAAAAGTTAGAACAGCTTTTAAAACGCCAATAAGTTCTAGATTGAATTCAACTTCCCTGATATAATATCGTTTGCAAATTAGTATTTTCCTCGGTAACTCAGTGGTAGAGTGCTCGCCTGTTAAGCGAAGAGTCGTAGGTTC
>MGHI01000008.1 GCA_001793155.1 Candidatus Woesebacteria bacterium RIFCSPLOWO2_01_FULL_39_61 | reverse complement strand
CAGTGATGGTCTATTGCCCCCAGATATGCGAATTTCTCAATTTGTCTTGCCAAATCCTCACCGAGTTCTTTTTCGCGGGCGCTATAAACGTCATCAAGAATTTTTACCAGCTGTTTTCTTAGTTCTTCCTTATCATCAATTTTCCCAATATGCTTTTTGACTTGATTCTTCGAAACGTCGTCAAATGGAATAATGTCCATCAATCCTACTAGAATCCTTTCGTGATCAAATCCGCGTTTTTCAACATTTTCGCCGTAACTCACGATCTTATCTATCTGATTTCCCAGCTTTTCCAGAATTTCTGATTTTACATCTTCGCTTTCGAGAACTTTTGATCTTTGCTTATAGATTATTTCTCTTTGCTGGTTGATAACGTCGTCGTATTCGACCAAGTTTTTGCGAGCGTCAAAATGAAAGCCTTCAACCTTAACCTGTGCTTGCTCGATCGCACGGTTTATCAGACTGTTTTCAATGGGTTGGTCTTCGGGTAAATTAAGTCTATTCATAATCGAACCTATCTGTTCACCACCGAAAATTCTCATTAAATCATCTTCAAGTGATAAATAAAAACGGCTCGATCCTGGGTCTCCCTGGCGACCGGATCTACCTCTTAATTGGTTATCAATTCTTCGGGATTCGTGGCGCTCTGTTCCGACAACGTGGAGTCCACCGGCCTTTACAACTCTATCGTGGGATTCCTGCCATTTTATGTATTCCGGGGTTTTCTTGTGTTCCTCCCGATCCATTCCCGGAGGCATATCGGGCGGGGTTCCTCCGAGTACTATATCCACGCCTCGACCTGCCATATTGGTTGCTACCGTTACCGCTCCGGGTTTACCCGCTTCGGAAATAATCCTCGCCTCTTTTTCGTGATTTTTAGCGTTAAGTACGTTATGAGCAAGTTTTTTTCGCTTCAAATAGTCACTAATAATCTCATTTTTCTCGATAGACGTTGTTCCTACCAAAACAGGCTGGCCTAATTTGGCCCTTTCTTCGATTTCGTAAGCGATGGCGGTATACTTTGCCCTAACAGTTTTGTAAATTACATCAGAATTATCCTTCCGGATCATTGTTTTATGGGTTGGAATTACGACGACTTCCAGTTTGTAAATTTTTTTGAACTCTTCGGCCTCAGTTGCGGCTGTTCCGGTCATTCCTCCCAGGACTTTGTACATTCTGAAATAATTTTGAAAAGAAATTGTGGCCAGGGTTTTACTTTCCTGTTGGATTGGCACTCCTTCTTTGGCCTCAACGGCCTGATGGAGTCCGTCGCTCCATCTGCGTCCGAACATAAGACGCCCGGTGAACTCATCGACAATTGTTACCTGATTGTCTTTAACAACATAATCCCTATCCCTCAGATACAAGGTCCTTGCACGAAGAGCGTTCTCAATATGATGAATCGAGTCATAATCTTTCTCATATAAATTATCAACTCCCAATATTTTTTCCACTCGGGTTATACCGTGCTCGGTCAGACTCGCACTTCTCACCTTCTCGTCAATAGTGAAATCTGTATCGGAATTTAACTTTTCAATGAATTGGGCAAATTTGTAATACTTATCGGTTGGCTCGGTATCCGGAGCGGAAATTATCAATGGAGTCCTGGCTTCGTCGATTAAAACCGAGTCGACCTCATCCACTATTACGAAGCTGTGTCCGCGTTGGGCCATTTGACTAACCGACTGGACCATATTATCCCTGAGGTAGTCAAAACCAAACTCATTATTGGTTCCGTAAGTAATATCGGTTAAGTACGCATCGCGCCTGTCGGCCGGTTTGAGATGGGCAAGTCTTTCGTCTCCGTGGCTCGTATCCTTAAATTGGAGATCATAAACATATGATTTCATTTCCTGGACAATGGAGCCGACGGATAGTCCCAAAAGGTCAAATATCGGTCCGTTCCATCCCGCGTCACGACGAGCTAGATAGTCGTTTACCGTCACAAGGTGAGCTCCTTTTCCTTCTAAAGCGTGTAGATAAAGTGCGGGGACAGCGGACAATGTTTTCCCTTCACCGGTTTTTTGTTCAACAACCTTTCCCTCAAAAAGAGCCGTTGCTGCCATCAGCTGAACGTCATAAGGCTTAAGTCCAACCGCCCGCCAACTGGCCTCGCGGGCTAGCGCAAAAGCTTCAGGTAAGATTGCTCTTAATTCCTCACCTTTTTCTATTCTTTTCTTAAATTCTTCAGTTTTTTTGGAGAAGTCTTCATCTTTTAATTTCTTTGCCCAGGATTCTTTTTCATTAACTTCATTAACTATTTTTTGAAGTCGTTCGACTTCGCGTTGATTTAAATCTAGTAATTTAGAAAAAATATTAAGCATGAAGCAGTTATTCTACATCAAAGACTTTAAATATTGTAGCAATTAGTGAAAGATAGTGCTAATTACAGTTTTTATGTTTACCTTGCAAGGAGTATCCTTGTAAGTTTTGTCATAAACATTCGGAGAATATGCAAGGCAAGGATTGGGAGGACAAGTGGGAATTGTCGTATTTGTCGGAGTTGGCGTTCGCTGTGGAGTCGAAGTGGTGATCGTTCCCCACTCTCTGAAAGATCGTACTTGGCTGCCGCAGTCAAAACGCCCTACACCCGGTCTGAATTTATTTCAGGTACTTTAAAGGACCATCCTTTAAAATCTGTGATAAACCCAGAAAATTGTAAAAACAGTAGGCTGGATGTTATAGAAGAAAAAGAAATATGAGGGGTTACCTCACGACGATAGGCATCGTCAACTTTTTTCTTCTCAAAAAAACATCTCAGCCTACTGTTGTTTTAATAAACAGAAGCTACAAGCCGTCGTTTAAGGCGACCTCAAAACGAGACTGAAAGTCGAGTTTTGAATTAGCTTCTATTGGTATTGTTAACAGAAAAACGCATTAAAAATAAAAAAAGGGAAAAGTGCAAATGAGATAGACCGAAGTCTACCTCATATACGTCGCCATTCTCAGATAGCAAAGAGCGGTTCGGGGACCATATCTTCCCTCCACCGACAAACAAAGCATTCCCCCCTCTTATAGACGACTTTGATGATTTCGTCGCCTCTTGCCAAATTGACTTCGAGTTGAAGCCTTACGATTTCCTGGGGGGTGTAAGCCAATAGGGCGTTGCGCTGAAGCAGACCTGTTTGAAGGAAAGTCAAGGTTTGCCTGGAAATTCGAGGCTCCATTCTTAAGGCTTCCTCAAGCACAAAGAGTGTTTGATCGGCCTTATCAATATCGTCCCAGGAGAGGTAATGGTAGATTGCCCTTATCGCCCCCTCAATCTGGATGGGGTCAACTCGCTTCCCCTCAAGCCATGTCTTAATCACATCAGGATGGTCATCCAGCGAGCGGAAACCCACAAACTCACCCTGACGGTTTAGACGGTTTAGTATGAATTTTATCGACCGGATGAGTAAGGAGCCGATCATTGGTATCCGATAGCGGTAAAGTAGAACTTCATCCAAAGAAAATTTGCCACCATCCTGGCTCCAGTGAAGTTCAATCCGATGCCGCGATCCTCGGATAAAGCGTACGCCTGATTTCATTTTAGCCTCCTGTTTTTGTTCTATTTTTTCGGGACCCAAGAAAGGATAATCTTCTTAACCTGCTCAAACAGTTCATCTGGCAGGTTCTGTTCCTGAAGCCAAGTTTTAAAAGCCTCGGAAACGCTCCGACGATCGCGTCTTGGATCGAAACGAAACGGTTTCCCTACCTTAATTAGGGGGGTTAAACCTTTTTCTACTAACTTTTTATGCCGGTTTTTAACCATTTCCTCAGGTAAACGCGCCCGAGTGAGAGTTATAACAATTTGATACCACCTCTGACTATCAAAAGGGACTCCTTCTACAATTGTGGCTTTCCTGCTAAAACCAGCTGCCTCTCCTTTAAAAAGGTCTCTCTTTCTATGCAGAAGGTGGATATTAAGTTGAAATCCCCCATCCAATTCAAGCTGCGCGTTATGAGTAGTGGTCTTACGAACCACTACCTCGCGGTAATTAGGCCTTCGCCCCCTATTGGGCCACCGTCCACTATTATAACTGTTATACATGGGAAGGCCTCCTGAAAACCCCTAAGAAAAATTCGGTCGCGGTCGAGATTCCGCTGGTTTTGGCGGCAAGCAAAGTGTGCTCCCCCAGACATGCAGTGAGGGCAACCTTGTTGCCAACAGAAGTTGCAGATAAAAAACTGCGAAGATTCTTTTCCGCAATGTCCGCATGTTTCTTCCTTATGTCTTGGCTTCGTATCGGGATCTGGTGACATATCTTCCTCCTTTCGAACAAGCGAATACAATATGTTTCTGCCTCTTGGGCAATGATGCCGAACAAAATGATAGGAATAATTGCATAAAGAGATGGAAATCAATCCATCTCTTAGTACTTCTTAGAGGATAATTATTCTTTCTGGAATATCTCCGATAGGAACAACTGTATCTACAATAACAGCTTTCTTGCCTTCTTGAAGAGCAAGGGATACTGTTCTAAAAAGGCTTATAGCTTGCCTGACAACTGCAATAGGTTCCTCCTTTCTTTCTTTTGCAATCTCTTTAATTTCGAAACAAAGATATGCTGGAACTTTAAGTGTTGACATTTAACCTCCTTTCACAAGAATTCGGATAAAATTTTCTCGCCTCTTGGGCAATGATGCCAATAAACTACTACTCTTAAAAGAAGTTGCTTGTATATTAATTTCAATGCGTTTCGATGTAAATGTGCTTTTTGAATTCTTTTCTGAATTCGTTTCAAGTACTTTAAAGGACCATCCTTGCAAGCTGTATATAGTTTTTTTTGTCCGTTAAAATCTGTGATGAATTCAGAAAACTAGAAATCAGTGGGTTGGATACCATAGGAGAAAAAAGAGAAAAACCATTAAGGTAACGGATAGGCATCCGTTAAGCTCTTTTTTCTTCTTAAAAAGATATCTCAACCCACTGTTGTTGTGAACCAAAGTTAGAACGCTGTTTCCAAAAGGAAACGAATAAATACGAGGTGAGACAGAAACTTGTCTCTGTCTCACCATTTCAAGGAAAAGGGGGTATCTTCAGTAGGAAAGCCTACTTTTAGTTCTTTCGGCTTCAGAGAGTAATTGCTCTGCTGCTTGAATAACTTCATCCACTACCCTGCCGTAACCCGATGATCTTAACCAACTGGTTACCCTTTTTACTAACTGAGGTCTTATAATCGGAGGTCTACCTTCAACGTTAAAGGCCGATTCAATTTGTTCCACTTCGATCCCGTACATTCGGACAGGTACGACTTTAAGATCGAACTTCCTGGCCGGAGTAGACATTTTGGGATCGTATACCCCAATCACCCCGCGGTCGAGCAACCGATAGGACTGAAGGGTTTGCCTGATCCTTAGGGTAACATGAACCGACAATGCTTCTCCGGATCCCAGAGCAACTCGTTCGCTAAAAACAAAAACCTCCTCTAGGTTCAAGGAATTCAGAACTTCCATGATCAAAACCTACCTTGACACACCATTCGAGAAGGCAAAAAGGGAAACTTCACCACCCTGGATAGAGAGAACTCTGTATCGGTGACCCATAATAGTATGAGCCAAATCTAACGGATTCTTTACAGGTGAGTTGTTTCTCATAACCCAGCCGACTTGAAGCACGCCGACAGTGGTGTCTATCGCAGGTTGTGAGTCAAGATCCACCCAGGCGGAAACCCCATTAAGTGTAGTGCCTTGAAATATCGCAATCATCACAGCCTCCTTTCAGTCGGTCAATATGGATTTGTCATCTTTCGCGTTTCGTAGTAATTCTTCTATGTGTTTCTTGAGCCTTGAGCGGAATTTCTCGCTATACCCTTGCTTTTTTGCCCAAGATAGAACATCTTGCACATCCAATAGCTCTAACGAATCGGTCCGCGAATAAGGGACCCCAGGTCCGTAGGGATATACTGTCAGTTCCCAAAAATCGCCAGATCTTTTTAAATAAGCGTGGACCGTTTTTCTGAAACTTACAGCTGTTTCAAATTGCTGGAATTCCATAAATCCTCCTTTATCAAATAGGTAGTAAACGATTTGTTCTTGCTACATTTTTTAAATGATGCCAATAAATAAAAAAAGAATAAGTGCGAGTGAGACAAAATCTGTCTCACTTTGTAACTTTCCAACCTAGCTCTTGGATCAGCGAGTCAATCAGTACCATGAACTCAACATAGGTCCACTTTAAGGGTAAAAGTATTCCTCCTTGATTGACGAACCATTGTTGCAGGCCGTGCGTAGGATGGATCGCATCACCAGAAGCAACCACAACGTAACCAAAACTCCTACCCGGAAAATACTCCTTAAGAGGAGCGAATTTTCGGTTGATATATCCGGGTGTTAAGGCTTCGTTTAGACTACCTCTGTCGCTCACGGGACGCCAAGGGTTTCTGTTCATCTTGGCCTCTAAGACAACCACCAGAGATTCCCACTCCTCGCCAGTCAGACTAATTAAAATATCGTAACCAGCCCCTTTTCTAGATTGGTCCAGAGATTCAGCAACCAATTCTTGGGTATTATAAAAGCGGAAGTTTTGTGTTTTGGTGCCGCGCGGGATCGGGTCGAGTTGGATGCCAATTTTTAAAGCCATAAATGACTCTATCTGAATAAGGATATGCTCCTCAAGTGCAGTGCCCACAAATTTGTTGAAATTGCTGGTGATATTTCGATGCTGACTTAACCGGTCTAAACGAGCTGCAAGCACTTCAAGATTGAAATCAGCTACTGAAATCAGGTCGATGCACTTCTGCAACAAAGTATTTGTAGAAAGTACAACTTCCAATGGAATCTCTAGATGTTTACTATACTGATCACTCGGCTTCGTAGTCATATGCCTCCTTTCTTGTCTAATTCGGATAGATTGAATGATGTTCTTTGCCTAAGTGGCAATGATACCGAATAAAAAATAATTGCTCGGTGAGATAGACCGAAATCTATCTCACCTAGGAGGAAGAAAATACACCATCCGAAGATGATGCCGAAAAAATAAATGGATAATTGCTGTGAGAGCAAAGTAAAACTTTGCCTCACACTAATTCAGTTCACCAAAAAGAGTGTCATTTCTCGCCTCCCAAAATCTGAGCGAATTTTGGATCATCTGACTTAACAAAGACAAATCCGTCTCCTGGGTTGACTGGTAGTATGAAAAATCCGGTTATATCGCCCTTACTATTCACCACGGCAATCTTCCCACTAAATCCATTTTGCTGAGCTAAAGCATCCAGCAAGAATTGATAGGCAATAGAATTAAGCTCGTTTAGGGTTTTTCTGAGCCGTTCTGAAAGGTTTATCATCCTCTCCCATTGGGTTTGCACTGTCTCCACTTTGAATTCCTTCCCGGTAACGTACGCCGGAAGCGGAACTAGTTTAACGTAGCCGTGCAAACGCTCCAAAACAACCTCAGGGGGCGCAGTTTGTCCATCTTTTCCACCGATCATTCTCCGGGCAATTCCTAGAACGAATGCAGACTCAGCCGCAAGCTCGGGTAAAACATGCAACTCTTTTCGCCGAACGTAAGTATTTCGTTCCAAAGTATCAATCGGCGGCCATCCTTGAGCATTACGATTTAAAGACCAAAGACCAGTTGTTTCTCGTTCTTTAGTTAATCGATCCAACATGGTTGCAGGATCTTTCGGATCGCCGTCCAAGGTAAGGATTAAGGCGGTAATTGATGTATTAGTTTCGGGAAAATATCCTCCAGCTCCAGCTTCCCTAGCAACCGTATCAATACCCTTCTTGACCACTCCACCTGAAACTAAGGGTTCGTTATCTTTAGCTACGGCAGAGTAAGCTTCAACTGCACGAGGACCACTGTCATAAAACGCAATGACGTTATAAAACAAACCCAAAACCCTTACACGAGAAATCGCGTACTCGAAAACTTGCCATTGATAAATAAGGTCGTCAGTTTTTGTCGCAAAAACCACTTCCACTCGATCTGGATTGTGAGGAGTTTCTTCCTGGGCCCGTTTATAAAGATCGTCAAGGTCCATATCCCGCTCGCCCACAAAAGCCAAAAAAGCATAAACTGGTTTTTCGCCATTTTTTGGTTCTTCTAGCGTAAGGCGGAGGGTTGCTTTCCAAGCTTCAACCGATATTCCGGTCTTTCCTAAACCACCTTCTCCCCTCAGATAAAACACATCTCCATGGCCTGCCCATGCTCCGAGAAGATAAAACTCTCGTATAGGAACAGAACCATACCTATCCCACTCAATCATCTTGCGGGCATAGGAAACTCTGAGGGATTTCTTTCCGCGTTGTCTAACCCCCAAAGGAAGAGGGAGATTCCGAACAACCTCCGGATCCTCATTTCCATTAACACGAAATATCACCAGAAGTTTTTGATTGGGATTTTTAGGATCCTTGATTATTTTTAGGTGTACCTCATACCCTTCCCTGAGATTATAATTCTCAACAATCTCAGGAGGTACCTCAAGTCCCCAATGCTTAATATCTTTGAGGCGTTCGCTAATTTCATTAGGAGAATAAAGGTGTCGAGTCAGTTCTTCCCGATACTTTTCTCTTAAGGTTTGTTCATCACTTGACTGCCTCTTAGCCGTTAACTCCTTCGACCTTATTTCCTCAGCAGGCGACAGTGGCCTCAAATGATGAGGGTATGTAGTAGCCTCAAAATCGCGGAATCTTCTGGCGATTCCCCAGAACACAGTGGGGATTTCATAAGGAGGTTTATCTTCATCTACTATCTGAGTATCATAACTCTCACTAATTATACGTGAGCGTTCTTCTGTAAGTAAAAGCTCAAGAACCAGATCCTTTGGTACAATCACCGTCCTCCCAAAAGGTTGGGGTCGATATAATTTCTTCTTACTTTTCGGGGGCGGATCTTGTAAAACAATTCCGATCTTATTAGGGTCTTCCATATTCACACTCCTTTTTCTCTTATTATTGTTAGTTTGATTTTTGTCCCTTTTTTTAGATTGGGAACGGGATAGTCTCGAAAATTTAAGACCATTCCGTTCCCAACCTCTTGGGACATTTTGCGTTCTATATTTGGTTGTTAATGTGCTTCGCACATTAATCCCCTCGAAGCTCCGCAAAGGAGCGAAGTGGGATCAAGGTGCAAAAATTTTAATTTTTAAAATCTCTAACTTTAGCCAACTAATTTTCTTAATTAGCTAAAGTAGAGACACAACAAGAAAGAATAAATTAAGTAGTGGGTAGTGAGAAGTGAGTGATTAGCAAGAGTTTCCAAGCATAATTGGAAATTGCATTAAAGATTACACCCATGCTCATTACACACAACTAATTCTGTGTCTCGGATAATTGCAAAACTTCCCCCAAATTTTATCTGGGTGAAGTTTCAAAATTTTTTAACTTTATGCTTCCTCGTCATTCCTATTAAGGAAGTTAAAAAGCTGATCTGCCAAAGAGGGCGGGCTGCTCCGAATTTCAATTTTTGTGATTTCAATGTTTGTGATATTGAATACCTCTTCCACAAATGAGCTATAATGTAGTGCCCAAGGATCTCCCTTGTTGACGAGAATTGATCTCCTGGCGGCAACATCATCGTGTCTTATATAGCCGCACTCTGGGCACACAAATTCCACCACGTTGCCATCGTGTGTAGATGTAGAATTAGTTTTGTGCTTTGGAGCTTCCTGTGGGTACCATTCTGGCGCGCCAAACCTTCGTAACCCCTCTCTTGGATCAATTGGGACTCCTCTAATTATCATTCTCATTACGATACTCCTTTTGTTATTATCCTAAAGACGAATTTAGTGAATCATGACCCCTTGTGAGGCTTTCTTTGGCTCTTTCAGGTTCCCTGAGGAGCCAATCGAGCGTAAATATCGCTGCAGTGGTATTCATACCGTGTTCATCCATCAATCTTTGGGGAGTAAATCCTTCCACCTCGTAGGTATCCAAATGACCAGCCTCAAGGAAGATTGATAGTACACCCAAAAGATCAGGATGCAAATTCCGAAGTTTATCAAACAGAAATTCCGAGTTGTAAATATCCGAATATCGTTTGATGATCTGTGAAACCATCTTTTCCATCAAGTCTTTTTCGTTAATCATCTTTTCTCCTACGAGCTGTCTGTGCTTGGTGACCAAGAAATTCTGGGACGATCGCCGTGTCCAACGACTCTAAATCCGGAATCTACCAGTGGGACTATCAGTTCATCCCAAACCGGACTATCTCCCATAATCATGACTGCTAGAAACTGAACTTTCTTTTTTAACTTACCCCGACGGTAAGAAGAAAGCTCAAGTTCCTCATGATTGACTTCCTCGACTCCAAGAATTTTGAGTTGTTCCCAAAGCCTAGGAATTGAGACTATATTTAAAGTCTCCGAGACAACTCGGCACATGACGAGTTTGTAGACGATATCCGCCTCAGTTTTCGAGAGATTCGCACATGTACCTTTCCGGGTCTGGGGCATAGCCAAAGCAATAGGCCATATCACACTTCGAAAGGCTTCCAACCGGTGTTTCACCAGCTCGATTTGCTCGGGAGAGATGCTTTTACCCTCGGTCATATCTTCCTCCTTACTTATTAGATGGAGGATGGGAATCGGTGATCCCCATCCCTTTGTTTACAGTCTCCTCAAAATATATCTAATTAGGGATTTAATTCTACTTACAATCCCCATAAAAATGACTGCTAAACCCAAGCTGACTGTTCCGCAGACCATAGTAACGTAGGTTACTGTTTGATTATCTCCCCCGAGGATGCTGTCAACTAAAAGTTTTAACAGACTCATTTCGTCCTCCTATAAATTGGCATGTTCTATGGCCACCTGTCGTAAGGCAGAAAGAGGATTGACAGGCACTAAGGATAAAAGTGCTTCAATGGCCGCTGAATTAGTTTGGTCGTCAAGTTCATCTTCGAATCGAACTAAAAGATGGGCGAGTGAGAGAAAATCAACCACCCTCCCCTCTTCGATCGCGTCCAAAGCCCGCTCGACGGTTTTATTAGTCAAAAGGCCCAGTTGGCGAATATTCGCCTTCACGATCTCAAAGGCAAATCTCCACTGCCTCTCTTTCGGAATGGTATCGAGAGCTTGGAGAAGTTCCGTCGGAGAATCATCAATCCTAAGTTCCGGATTATAATCCTCACCCAAGACTATTTTGACACCGATAATGTAGTCTGGATCTGTCGGGTTGTACCTTCCACAATACCTCCCGTTCGCGAAGACAAGAAGCGGTTCCGTTGAAAGTAATCTCTGAAGCTTCTCAGTTTCTTCGGCAGAGAACGAACTGTCAGTTGGAATAACTTGAACTTTTCCCTGACAAATCCGGATCTCCACGACTTTAAAATGATTGTCATATAGATCGAGAAACATCTCTTCCTCCTAATTTGCTTTCAAACTGATTGGTAAACCTGGAAAATACTTTCGGACGGCCGCTCAACGTGAGCCTCACCATAAATATCTTCGCGGCATTTCTGAACCCGGTCAATCTCGTCACCGTGTTCGATTAGGAATTGTGACCAGCTTATTTGCAAACAACGCCGAACGTAGTCTTGATAGAATTTTAATTCGGAAAATATTTTGCGAACTTCCCGCTCACCAACCACGGCATTTTTCCAATCCGCACATAATATGCGTCCGTTTTCGTCGACCACAAGGTCGCTAAGTTTAATACACGAATTAGGGCTGTAACGTATCTGATGGGGCCAAAGGCTCTCAAAAAGAAGGGCAAATTCCTGAATATATTCAGGAGCTCCTTCCCACCCGTTTTCCAAAAGATGGGCATATAAATCTTCACCCAAGTTAGGATATTGTATTGAGTTGCCAAAGATTTGCGCTTTTCCGTGTCCCCGAACTTTTGCTTGAAAGTTAAAAGCTGCTAAGACGTTTTTCGGGGCGTTTCCAGGAAACAAGTGTCTCCAAACAAGTCCTCCAATAGAGGAAAATTTATACGCAACTTTGAATGCACTTTCCGGCATTCTGACAAACCAGCCGTTGTCATAGGTAAACCGTTGTCCTCGAAACACTTTTGCCTCCTAAATCAGTGATAGGTTGTGTCAGAAACGACGGAAGAGGTCGAGTGATTGATATTCAATTGTCTTATACTGTCTCCTTTCTCCGAACCAGAGGTTCTTAAGAACCGGCGGTCCGACTTTCCTTTCTAATTTTTCTTCCGTCTTTTTTTTGTCCTCTTTTTTTCAAGGGGAT
>MGHI01000007.1 GCA_001793155.1 Candidatus Woesebacteria bacterium RIFCSPLOWO2_01_FULL_39_61 | reverse complement strand
TTTTGAGAGGTATTTTCAGATAGCAAGATGTTTTAGAGATGAAGATCCCCGGCGCGACCGTGCATATGGTGAATTTACACAACTTGATTTAGAAATGTCTTTTGTTACACAAGAAGATATTTTACAACTTTCCGAGCAACTTTTTACTGACATCGTAAAAGAAGTTTTCCCGGAAAAAAGAATCAGTCAATCCCCTTGGCCGAGAATTTCCCACAAAGAAGCTACGGAAAAATATGGAACTGACAAGCCAGATCTTCGAAAAGACAAAAATGATCCGAATGAACTTGCTTTGTCTTGGACAATTGATTTTCCACTATTTACGAAGCAATCGAAAGAAGATTTTTACTTTGGATCGGGATCAGCTAAGTGGGCACCATCGCATCATATGTTTACTTCTCCCCACCCTGATGACATCGATCTTTTGGAGAAGGATCCTTCAAAGGTAAGAGGACTACAACACGACTTGGTTCTTAACGGATACGAAGTTGGCGGAGGAAGTATAAGAATTCACGATCCAAAAATTCAAAGTGAAATTTTTGAGTTGATCGGATTTTCCGAAAAACAGAAAAAGGAATTTAGCCATATGCTTTCGGCATTTAAATACGGGGTGCCTCCGCACGGGGGAATTGCTCCGGGTCTAGACAGATTTATATTCGTAGCCTTAGGCGAACCAAGTATCAGAGAAGTTATGGCTTTTCCGGCTTCGGCTAACGGACAGACAGCGGTGATGGACGCCCCGTCTAACGCAACAGATAAACAACTCAAAGAGCTCAGGCTGAAAATTGATACTTCAAAAAAAAGTTTATAAATAATATCCTGTCCATATGAAATTTCAAGGTTTATTAGTAATTACATTAATCATTTTTTCTCTTGCTTCATTTTCTCTGACCGGATCTAGTTTATTGAAAGATACCAGTGCAGTAGGTGATGTGAATACCCTAGGTAGTACCAAGGAGGAAAATTTTATAATTACTCCTGTTTTTACCGGAAACGAAGTAACGCCTTTAATGTCAGCATCATCAGTATTGGCTGTAGATTTGGATTCTGACATTTCCTTGTTCGAGAAAGATTCAGACGCTCCCCACTCTCCGGCTTCAACTACCAAAATTGTTACGGCGCTGGTTGCAATGGATTATTATCCTTTAAACAAAGTTTTAACTGTAGGTAATACCCGTGTATATGGACAGAAAATGAATTTAGTCCCTGGAGAGAATATTTTAGTAAGAGATCTTTTGTATGGACTCTTAGTTTATAGTGCAAACGACGCCGCTGAAGTGCTGGCTCAAAATTATGAGGGAGGATGGGAAGCCTTCGTTGAGGCAATGAACATCAAAGCTGAGAAGTTTGGTCTCGATCATACCTTTTTTACAAATCCATCGGGTTTAGATGGAGACGCACATGTTACATCTTCCCGGGATTTAGTTAAAGTTTCGACTATCGCTATGAAGAATCCGTTTTTTAAACAAGTAGTTGGTACTCGGGAAAAAATAGTAACCAGCGTTGACGGAAAACTTCAGCATAGGCTGGTAAATCTAAATGAGCTGGTCGGAAAAGTCAACGGAGTTCTCGGAGTTAAAACCGGTTGGACGGAAAACGCGAAGGAAAACCTTGTAACTTACATCGAAAGGGACGGAAAACGCGTAATAATAGCGGTTTTGGGCAGTCAGGACAGGTTTGGAGAAACCCAAGAATTAATAAATTGGATTTTTAACAACTATGAGTGGAAGGGTATGGTGGAAAGCTCTGCTCCTTACTCTGAAGATTCTGCTTCAGCTCCGTAAAGATCAGCTTTAACAGCAGGCACATATGCATAAAACCCGCCATCGCCCTCAAAAACAACAACCGGTTGATAAAATTCTGCATATTGACCCGGATCATAATATGCAAGGTAAACTCGTCTAATTGTTATTTGTCCGTCGGTGTCAGTACCAAGATTAGCTATAAAAGTATCTCCTTTTTTAAGTTCCTCCCAAGCTTCATCCGCCGTTTTTAAAGGATAGGTGCCGGATTTTTGTTGATCCACTTGAAAGTAATGATATTCAGCAGAGATTATTGTTCGATTACCCGTTATTATCACCCAAATATTTGCTTCCGGCATATCCGGAGTAACGCTGGAGATATCTTTGTTTAACCCCAAATTTTCTCTGAATAAATTTACTTTTATTAATTCTGAATCCGATTGCGAATCAACTTTAACCAAGTTTCCTCCTTCTAATTTTAGGAATTCAGTGGTCGATCTTCCCTGTTGAAAATCAGATGAAATCCCAACGGAAACAAAATATGATTTTGCTTGATCGGTTGCAAGATCAGAAGCGGGAGGAACTCCGGAAATAACAGATGGATCGGCATTGAGGTTATAACTTATTGAAAAAATACCCGTAATTATATTCATTGTTAAAGTTGAGGGTATATTTGTTTTATCAAAAATATATACATTCTTAAGGGCTTCAGCTATCGGTTTTCCATCGGGATTAAAACCCAGCGCTTGGGCTTTAGTTTTTGCACTTTCGACATCATCTATACTGGATGATATGGGTGGCATGAAGTAAAGAGTCTCTTGGGCTGGTAGCGTTGGAAGTTTCCCGTCCGGGGTTTCAAGGACGTAGTTTAAATTCTCGGGCCTCTCTTTTTCAGGAAAAGGTAACTTGGGAAGTTTTCCGAAAGCAACCGTCGGTTCGGGCGGCGGCGGCGGAAAAATTTTCTTGTAGAGAGATACTCCGATATTAAATACGAAACGGGCAATAATAATAAGGACAATTGCATAAATTCCGTAACGGATTCCTTTTCTCGATACAATTGCAATTTGGGTTAAAGAGGCCATAATACGCTTTCGCTTTAATTTCCAATTTTCAACTTCCAATTTCCAATAATAACTAAGCTCAACATTTCTTTGAGTATAGCGAAGCTCAATGATTCTTTCAATTTGTAGATTAAATTTAGGTAATTGGAGTCTTTTGATTATCTAGATATAAAGAGACGAAAAATGGAGTTCAATTTTCATTGATATAGATATGAAGGTTCGAAAATTGTAAAATTCAATTGTGACTGAACAGGAAAACAAAAAAATTGGAAAAATCAGGACGCGTTTTGCTCCGAGTCCGACAGGCTCACTTCATATAGGAGGACTACGTACAGCCGCATATGCCTTAGCCTTAGCCAAACACTCTAATGGTGATTTTATATTGCGTATTGAAGATACAGATCAAAAACGATTAATTAAAGGAGCGACTGAAAAGTTGCAAGAAACACTTAAAACGTTTGGGCTTTTTTGGGATGAATATTATGTTCAATCTGAGAGGTCTAAGAAAGGCGTTTACCAAAAAGAAGCTGAAAGATTAGTTCGTGACGGACACGCCTTTTATTGTCAGTGCACTCCTAAGAATGCGAAGAAACAAGGATATTCAGAAATTTTAAGAGATACTTGTCGCGATAAAAATTTAAACTCCGGTGCCATTAAACTGAAAATTCCGGACAATGAAAAGGTAAGCTATACGGACTTTGTTTTAGAAAAGGAAATAAACTGGGACACGTCACTCGTTTCCGATACCACTTTACTAAAATCCGACGGGTTTCCAACTTACCACTTAGCGGTAGTAGTTGACGATCACTATATGAACATATCTCATGTCCTTAGGGGACACGATTGGCTTCCGAGCACACCCATTCATCTATTAGTCTATAAATTTCTTGGATTTGAAAGACCGATAATTGGACATTTAACAGATATACTCGATCCAGACGGAGGCAAGCTTTCAAAAAGAAAAGGGTCTGTGTCCTGCGAGGCAATGATAAAAGAGGGTTATTTACCCGAAGCGATTCTGAATTTTGTTATTTTACTCGGGTGGGCACCAAAAGATAATAGAGAAATTTATACACTTAACGAATTTATAGAAGTTTTTGATTCAAAGGGGTTTCAGAAGTCCAACCCTGTATTTAATCGCGAAAAACTTGATTGGTTCAACGGTTATTATATAAGACAGAAAAATGATGAAGAACTTTTGGAACTACTTAAACCATTCATTCCCAAGGGTGCTAACATTGATAAAGTTAAAGCTATTATTCCGTACACAAAAGACAGAATAAAAAAGTTAACTGAATTTCCTACTTTAGCAGGATTTGTCTTCTCGACCAGCAAAGAAGTAGAGCCGGAGATTGTTTCTGATCCCAATCAATACGTAACACATATATCAAATGCAACGCAATCTCTCGAAAAAGTTAATAATTGGAATTTAGCTAGCGTTAACGAAGCACTTAGTGGCACAATTCAGGAGCATAGTTTTAAAACTGGAGGATTTTATATGGATCTAAGAACTACGATATCTGGAACAACAATAACACCACCTATTAACGAGTCTATTGAAATTATTGGACGAGAAGAGACCTTAACTCGTCTTAAAAAAGGTTTGGAGAAAGCCAAAAAATGATATGAGTAAAAAACTGCCCAAAAAAACTAAGTTTGAGAAAATACTTCTTAACATTGACTCGGACGTATTAAGACAAAAGTTAAAATTAAAACACCTAGAAGTAAAAGATACCCTCACTAAAAAATATCCTCAGGTAGATGTATTTTTCAAAGAAAAAGGAATTGATCCAGGACAAATCAGAGAGCACTCAGCAAAACTATTGGGCGCAGGTGCCATAGCCTCCGCTCTACTTCTAGCTTCACCTAACCAGGACATGCTCAAATTATTACCTTCACCACAGGAAGTATTGCATAATTTAAAGTTAAGTAATGAAAAGGATGGAACCCGTACATTATTGGTGAGTACTATTAAATCATTTTTACCGGAAAGGCCGAGGCCTCTGGTCAGAAGCGAGGAGAAATTTTTAGAGCATATTTTCATAAATACTACCGGCATCCCCGTCAAGGCTTCCTTGGAAGGTGAGCACTTAAATACTACTTATGGCTATATAGGAGCCGAGCAACATTTAAGAAGGTTTCCCGGCGATTCGTTAAAAGAGCATGGAGAAGGGCAAGTATTAAAATCAGGGATAGCGCGGGGTCGCGGAGCGTGGGGATATTTTGCACAGTCTCGTGAACAACTAACCGAAGATCTCATCCAAAAGGAAAAATGGTATGCTGTCGTACAAACTCTTTATCTTCCCGATTGGAACAGGCGGGCTCAATATTTAAGAGAGTGGTATAAATATAGGAAGGTTCTTATAGTTAATACCGAAAACGGTAAAAGTGTTGTTGCAGCAATTGCGGATTCTGGTCCGGCAGCGTGGACAGGTAAACAATTCGGAGGGAGTCCCGAAGTAATGGAGGAACTTGGCGGAGCAAAATATAAAAAGGGACCGGTTATGGTTTTTTTTGTTGATGACCCCGAAAATAAAATTCCTTTAGGGCCCGTTGATTACAGTAACGTTAAAATGGTCAATGTTTTGGAAAATTAAATATGAGAAAAAATTTTCTATTATGATTTCAAGAACCCGACAATATATTATCGGATGAATTGAACTCAGAGCTATAAAATTTTTGTATGTCAAAAATTTTCTACGATCATCTTATTATTATTGAAGAAATAGACTTCATTATTCGGAATGCGGCGGAGTCTTCCGAGGAAAAAGAGGAGCTTTGGAAACTTGTTGACGAAATTATTCACCACAGAATATTAGAACGCATTCTTAATAGGCTTCCTGAAAAGCGGCATAAGGAGTTTTTGGAAAGGTTTCACCTTGCCCCCCACGACGAGTCTCACATACTTTATTTGCAGGAAAAAACCGGGGAAGATATAGAAAAAATTATTAAAAAAGAAGTTAATGAGCTTGAAAAAGAATTACTTTCATTAGTCAAAGCACCCAGTAGATGATATGGACAAAAATTTCGGTGGAGTAATTTGGACGAATCACGCACTTAACCGGATGCGGGAAAGAGGTATTAAGCAGGGAGATGCTTGGGTTACCTGGAGAAACCCCGATCAATCCAGGTGTGGAACTTCGGGTGACACCTGGGTTTATTACAAAACTTACGATGATCAGAAAATAGAGGTTGTTGCAAAAAAAAATGACAAAGGGGAGTGGGTTATACTGTCAGTGTGGTCCAAGTTAGTAAGTGGAAATGCCAGCCGCGAAAACAAAAAAAATTCTATCTTGGAAACAATTTGGAAAAACTTTTTTAAAAGAAAAAAGTTTTAAGTTTACTCAAAGTGTATTGGAATTCTGAGTTCTCCTTCGTTTTCAACCAAGCCTGAAGGATTATCTTTTTTGAGCACCAGCTCACCGGATTTAGTCTCCGGTTTTTTAAAAGTGATTGTTGCGGTGAAGGTAACAAAATCTTGTGTCATCCAATCACTTTCTGTTTTTGCAACTCCCGTTGCAATTTCATTTCCTTCGGAATCAATAAGTGAAATAGGGAAACTTGCTTCAAAGAACCAACTTCCTCTCGCCTCTCCGGAAACGTCCAGTGGACTTTTAATAACCTGGTTAGGTTGAGGGCGGACAATCCTTATAAGATCATCTTTATTATCTGTACTATTTATATTTTCAGTAAAAATTTCCCCGTTTGCCGCCCTGCATTTTCTGGGGTAAGACTCCAAGATGGGATATCCGGCTCTGGAACATTCTTCAAAGTTAACGACTTTCGGAAGATCGGATAGTCTGGTCGGTTTTTTATTAATCTGGAATTTATAAGATATAACAAACGCAACCGCTCCGGTAACAATAAGAATGAAAACACTTATAAGATAAACGATATGATATTTCTTCATTCTAGCTAGTTTTTATTTTAACATCATAAAACTAGATTAGCCCAAACCTTTTCTCGGTTAAATTATTTTGAACAGGTCGGCCAAATGTGCCCACCTCCGATTGATAACACGTATGCAGCCGTCTCGATTGATTCTCTTGCTCCGAATCTCAGGTTAATATCCGGATCTTTTCCCATCATATTCCTGTATTTTGTCCAGGTTGTTTCGGAAAATTGGTACATCCCAGCATAAGGGTCTTTCCAAACCCCGCGGTTAAAATGTGATTCGCAATCCGCAATTTTTTTAAGCTTATACTTATCAACGTTAAATGTTTTGGAGAATTCGTCGAATAGAGGCTCCAAGTCGGAAGGTGCAGTTATTACCCTGGTTGGTGTCGGTGTAGGTATTTCAGTCGTTGTTGGGATACGTGTTGGTAAATTTGTCGGTTTGGGGTAAGGGGTGATAGTTGGTGTTGGGGTGGCTGAGGGAAGAGTTTCTACAGAAACCGAAAGCACTTCGTCTTTTTGTGAATAAGCCATCTTTCTTTCAGTAGCACTTTTATCGAAAGCCTGGAAAGTAGAGTATCCAATAACAAATCCAAGGATCGGAATAACAAAGAAGGCGAGTTTCATTTTGACATAAAAATATTACAATAAATTATTAGATTAATTTAAGAGGCCTATATTACTTTACTGGATTTAAATAATTTTTGTTGATAAATCTTTGCGCGGATTTTGGTTAAGGCGCTCTTTTCGATTTGGCGGATTCTTCCCTCGGTTACGCTGTATTTAAGACCGGTTGTTTCTAAGGTAACCATTTTCAAACGATTAATCAGAACTTCTTTTTCCTTTGAAGTCAATTGTGGAAGTTTTTTGATATGGGCAGCAAAGTAGCGAATCGTACGATTTGCCCTCATGCCACACTATTATATAACAAAGAGGAAGTATAATGGTTTGAAGGAGGGTGAGATTATGTCGGGTTATCACACAAATATTGAAGAGGAAACTTTAAAAAATACCAATTTTCGAAAAGTTCTTTACACTGGAACATATCAGCAATTAGTAGTAATGAATTTGAAGCCGAACGAAGAGATCGGTATGGAAGTTCACGACAATGTCGATCAATTTTTTCGAATCGAAGCGGGGAATGCAAAATTTGTCATAGACGGGGAAGAGATTTCCGCGCAAAAAGATGAGGTAGTTATAGTGCCGGCCGGTAGCAAGCATAATGTAATAAATGTTTCGCCGACCGAAACTTTAAAACTTTATACGATCTATGCGCCTCCAAATCACCCCGACGGAACTATTCATAGGTCTAAAAAAGAAGCTGAAGAATACGAAAAGTCACACGACGAGGGATAAGCATTAGACGATTTGCTAAGGGAGAGCGAAGAGAACTATTCGTTTTGTATCTTAACAATTGCATAATACTTTAGTTAGTACTAAAGTAAATTAAAGGCCCTTATTATGGCACAAAAAAGCGAGTTTGCCTCCTTAAGCGACATTGTGTTAAGTCAAGGAATTCCTCACTCAGAGATCATTTCAGAAATTCACGATAGAGTTTTGGTGGAGTATAAAAGACTTTATCCTGACGAAATAAAGACCGTAGAAGTATTGGTAAATGAGAAAACAGGTGAGGTAAGACTTATGCGTGATAAGGAGGATGTTACTCCAGCTAGCTTTATTTCAACCGCAGAAAGAGTAGCCAGGGAAGTTGTCATTGAGAAATTAGGTACAGGGAAAGAGAAAGTTCCGGAGTCTGTAGAAACAGAAATCGAAGTACCAAAAAAAGAATCGGGGTTAGGTAAATGGCTATTTGGAATTATTTTTTGGGGTTACAATTTCTTATATATTTTTATCCTGTTTATTTTTATTGCTAACTTTTTGATTAATAAAAATTATAGAGAAGATTTCTTTGAAATTATTAAAAATTTAGGGATTCACAGGGCTTTGTTTATCGGGATTGCGGGAATTGTTCCTCTTATTACGATCTTTACTGCAGTCAAACTTTTAAGTAAAAAAACCTTCGATAAATTAGGAACTCTCTTTTTCCTCTTTGAAGTACCTTTGGTAGTATTACCTCTCTTTTTAAGCAATATGTTCCAAAACCCGACTCCGATTATATGGTTTTTCCTGGCTATTTTTATTTTTTCAATTCCCGTATTTTTTCTACACATTCTTGATATTCAAGTAGAAACCAAACAAGCGCTAGTTGGTGTGACTTTTCTGCGAGAAGCAACTTTACTATCTGTCGGTTATGCAGTTATTTTATTTTCCTTTGCTGTCCCTCTTATTTTGGGGGGTATCGTACGAATGATTTCAGATTATTTTCTGAATGACGTTTTTAGGATTTCAACCAGCTATTATTACCCTCATTACTTTAATCCTTTTGAAATTTTAATAACAATTTTTTTTGGCGGGTTGTTCATTCTTATTCTCCTCTCGCTTACACTTGGTCCCTACATACTTTTTCTGTCTCTCCTAAAAATATTCTTAAAATCCAGAGAGAAACTCTCCAAGGTGGTAGCTAGCGAGAAAGCGGATAAAATACTTGCGGGGTTCGCAGCTCTTTGGTTTATAGTTTTTTTGGGGTTATCCTACCAGCCGAACGCTGATAAATATATTGAAAAGCTGGAACGCCTTAGCGAAGTAAAAACCTTTGAAGATAAAGAAGAGATCGCTCGCCAACTTCTTCCTGAAGAAACAAAAATAAAAAGAGCCTTTGACGACCTCAAAAACGTACGCAGCAGGTATTTGATGGCCAGAAGCGACGACTACGTAAAAGATGCATATACCGAAATACTTAACTTTAGCGATATATCCGCCGAACTGGTGCAACAAAGTTTTGTCGCCTTGGCCTACCCCTTTGTTTATCAAGGAAGTTTGGACAGGAGTCAGATTGCTTTAAAAAGCTTTGAATATCTTTTTGGGAGAGATCTTTACGGAAGTTCTCAAGCAACTGGTGTTAAGAACGTCAACCTTGTTGAAAGAGAAATAAGTGCAAAGACAGATTATGAAGGACTGATTGCAACGGTAACAGTAACAGAAGAGTATCAAAATTCAACATTTCAGGATCAGGAAGTCATTTATGAATTTTCGCTTCCCGCTGATTCTGTGGTAATTGATTTAAAACTGGGTCCAGAGCTTGAATTCCCTGGAATTATTGCGCCCAAAGGCGCTGCAGCAAGGACATATCAACAAGAAGTCACAAGACGACGAGATCCAGCTTTGCTTGAAGAAACAGGACCGAGCCAATACAGACTTCGTGTTTTTCCGGTTCCGGCGAAAAATAGCAATGTAATCTTGGGGAAAAACCAAAAGGTACAATTTAGTTATGTAACCCCTATTACTTTTAAGGGATTTGGACTACCCGTATATTCCAAGGAACAAAATATCAAAACAGGTAAAATTCGCTATCTGGTTGAAGGTCAGGATGTAACTTCGGATGGAGCCTACCTTACCAACGACAGTATATCAGACACAATTCAGAGTCTTTGTTCAAGAAAAAACTCCATTCTCGCAAATGCCAAATTTGCTAGTGCAAGCGCTTACCTCATTCCCAACATTGCTTTGGTGGATGGGTCAGATTGCGGGAAGGACGGAGCTTCATTGGCTAAAACAGCAAAAAACTTAAGAATTGCTTTAATCTTTGATGTTTCGTACACCAACAAAAACAATAAACTAATAGATCAGACAAAAGATCTTATAAAGAATAATTCAAGTTTGCTTTCTGAAAACACAGTCGAAGTTTATAAATTTAATGATTTACTTAGCGAAGGGAAAATAATTAAAGATACTTCAGATGACAATTTTGACTTTGACTTTTTTGGAGTAAGCGATTGGGTAAAAGCAGTTCATGATTTAGACGGAACCTATGATTTCGCAATTCTCATAACAAACGAAGATCAACCACCATTAAAACAAACTACCTCGATAAAGAAAGACTTTCCGGTTTACTTAGTTCATGAAAACGAAATACCGCCATATACAACCACAATTACCGGTGAGCTTTTTCAAGGGGGCGGAAATATTTTTACAGATATGACCGGCGCATTCAACGCAGGAGTTGTAGGAAGTATGGCTAAAAATCATTCAGGAGGTAATGAATTAATTATGCCCGGTCCCACATTTAGTTATTATTCGGATGTAAGTGTTGATCAATTAATGGGTGTTGATTGGCTTAATATCAATAGTGGCGTGGATTCTCTGTCAAAAATAATTGCCAAGAAGTTGGTAGACAGAAAAATGAAAGGACAACCTGGAGCTCTCGATAGCCAAATTGGTTTTCTTGATACGCTACACAAGTTCGCGCTAGCAAACACTGTTGTTACGCCATATTCATCACTTATTGCACTCGTTAACGAGCGACAATTACAAAATCTTCAGCAACAAGCCCAGAATATGGATAGATATAAAGAGTTAGCTTCTCCAGCCACGGGTGGAACAATAAGGAATCCTGCAATAGGCGTATCACCCTTCGGTATGGAGACTCTTGATTTAGTCCCCGGAGCACAAATGAGAGGTGTTGGAGGAGGAATGTTTGGCGCAATTGCTCAGCCAGGTATGGCAGCATTTGATGGTGGTGGGGGAGGGTTTGGGTTTTCAGGCTTCTCATTAATTATTTTGGCAAATGTGATAATTTTGGGTGGAGGGTTGACGATCTTTATATTTTTGAAGATAAAAAAATCATTTAAGAGGAAATAATACACGAATCACTCCGCAAGATTGTGTATTAGGTTTTTTGCTTTTCTAAACTTAGATCCTGAAGAATTTTTTCAACTTTATTTTCAATAACCGATGAGTTTCCGTCTTCCGGTTTCAGAAGATCTTTCCATAGAGAAAGATGTCTTTCTAACGGAGTATATAGGGTATTGAAGGCCCGATCTTTATTTATTTCCCTACTGGTTTCATCCTCGTTTCTTGCCCTAGTTAAAGTAGGAATGTGTATTGCAACAACTGCAGTTTCGGATTTTTGCCTTTTTTGACCTCCGGCGTGAACGGAAGCGACGGTATATTGAAATTTTACATCACCCTCGCTAAGTATCGGGTAGTCCTGGTCAAAAGAGTCTCTTAACCAACGTGTATATATTTTGGCTTTTTTAATTCCTTCGTCGGAGTCCAAAGGAGGAAAATGAGACAATTGTTTTTTTATAATTTCCTCAGCCTCACGAGCACGATTTTCCTGAGCTATTCTTTTGTCTTGTTCCGCTACAGCGCGGTTAACAAGGTCTCTACTGCGGGAGTGTTTTTTCCTTCTGAGTTTTCCCTCTCGTCCGCCCGTTTCTATTTGATCCGCATATCCTTCGAACTCTTCGGGATTTATCGAACTCATTATTTATTTTAACAAATAAAAGTAATGGTTTGAAAAGTATGTACAGTATCAGGGTTTCGTTGACATCTGGTAGTTGGTTGTGACTACCTGTAAGTATCCAGTCTTCAACTGCCTGTTGTGGTGTTCTGCCT
>MGHI01000006.1 GCA_001793155.1 Candidatus Woesebacteria bacterium RIFCSPLOWO2_01_FULL_39_61 | reverse complement strand
GTAAGGACTGGGGTCGATATAGCCAAATGTATCGCACTTGGATCGGACTTGGCGGGATTGGCAGCCCCTTTCGCCGAAGTGGCTTTAATCTCGGATGAAAAGGTTGGAATATTAATAGAACGGCTTTCTGCTGAGCTTAAAATAGCTATGTTTGGCATCGGCGCAAGAAATATCTTAGAATTAAAAAACAAAAAGCCAGTCTCTGTTTGAAGATAAGTAAGTTTCCAAAAAAAGTTTTTTTCTTACTAAAACCCCCTTGACACACCTGTTGTCGTTTGATACCTTGTGATTAGTTTAAGTTAGCCGTTAGGTTCAACACCGTATCAAAATATAACCAAATATCAACTAGCGATACATTAAAACAAATGCCCGAGAAAAAGATCAAGAAAAAAGTAAAATTAGAAGAACTCCCGGATCTTTTAACAGTTCGGGAAGTAGCCGAGCTGCTTCGTGTTTCTCCTCTAACAATAAAGCGCTGGGGTAAAAGAGGAAAACTTCCCGCAATTCGTATCAATTCCCGCGGAGACAGGCGTTATAAGAAAGAGGCTGTTTTGTGGCTTTTAGGAATCCAAGAGAAAGAGAGCTAGCTTCCTTCTTGACTCGCTTCACGCGTAAGAAAGAGGCAGTGTTATGGTTACTTCATCTCATATGTTTAGATTTTTAATTGCTTAGGTATATAATTATCTCAATTAATTATGACTTCGGAATGGAAAAAAAGTTTACTTGAAATTTTAGATACTGAGATTGAGAGTGCAAAAGTCTCGGTAGCTAAAACCGATGAAGCCTCAAAGTTTATTGTGACCGGCTGGTCGCAATCCGGAGACAAATATCACGCGCAAATGGCGGCTGATCTTGCAGCTAGTTACTTAAAACGCTTAAAAGATATAAGAAACGAGATTGAAAAATCCGAAGTGAAAGTTATGCATAAAGTAGAACCCGTATCATTTGTTGAAGTTGAATACGAAGACGGAAGCAAACTGTCTTTTACGTATGTTGCCAACGGAGTGAGTTTGACACGATCTTTGTTTATTTCAACAAATTCGCCCTTAGGTAAAGCCATTTTGGGTAAAAGTGTTGGAGATAAATTCAGTTATGTATTAGAGAATAATGGTAGTAAAAGAACTTTTTCAGGAAAAGTTCTGAAAATTGAGTAAATTAAATGTTTGTCTAGCAGTCTGTTTTAACATAATAAGGACGGTCTTGGCTAAAATAGTTAGATCAGTTAAGAAGCTTGCGTTTTTTACATAGTCTTCATCTAATTTCATCCACTCATTAAATTTTAGACGATGAGAACCTTGAACTACCCATCTACTTGTAATTCCGGGCTTGACTAATTCTCGCACTCTCTCGGATTTTGCTAATTTCCTTGCTTCATAGAGTGGTAGGGGTCTTGGTCCTACAAGACTCATATCTCCCCTTAACACATTTATCAATTGTGGAAGTTCATCCAAACCCGTGTGGGCAAGGAACCTTCCGAATCTGGTAAGTCTGGGATCGTCCACTATTTTAAAAACCGGACCGTCGGCCTCATTAAATTGTTTGTATCTTCCTTGAAGTTTCTCTGATCCCGTCTTCATTGTTCTAAATTTTATTAATTTGAAGACATTCCCATTCTTACCAATTCTTTTTTGTATGAAGAAAGCGGGACCGGGCGACGTGACCTTCACTGCCAGTAAGATTAATATCAAAAGCGGAGATAGCATGATTGTAGATATCAGCGAAAACGCCAAGTCAAAGGACCTTTTAGTAAGTGAACTGTGGTATGAACTAGGGATACGTCTTACTGTCATCCAGATAGTATAAACAAAATCTAAGAACAATTTTAAGAGGAATTAAAGCAATTTTAAATAATACTTTTATGATTTCGCGTATTTTATTATTGCTTAGGAATTGGGCGTGTTTGGAGAAATAGATAAAGGCATTAAAAGAACAAGAAAGCCAAGAATGTACGGGTATAGACTAACTTATAACAAGAAGTGAAGGGACAGTTCGGGTAACCCTCTTACCGGTATAACTATCAATATTCGAAGGAGAATTTACAATTTCAATGTCATCTTGATGTTTGGCAACAACAATGGCGTCTCCGCCGGCTGCTCCGAAACCAGCATTAACAGTCCCCTTTTCTTTCATGATTAAAGCAAGTTCGTCAATGGTTGCACCACTTGATTCTTTTTGTCTACCGTCGGCCACAGTAACAATTAGTTTGCCGTCTTTATTATGGCCAACCCCTACTGCTGGAATTCTGTTTGGCGGTAAAATTGCACAAACGACGGCTCGAACTATTCCGGAGTTTTCATCCCTGACCACACGCCAATGATTTTCAAGATCTGCGTCTTTTACAGCTTTCTTAAAATCTTCGGTGTCTTGAGGATCTATATCGCCGACTCTTATTACTGCGAATCGTCCTTCTCTAGTTACTCTTCTGGCTGAAGCTGGGTTTATAGGCATAAACTTTCTTACCAGTCTCCAGAAGTCGGGAGGTGTTTTTTGCCCGGCTGCCAAATCTACCCAATTTCTCGGATCGGCTAAAGCTCTTGGATCGCCTCTTTCCCAAATACTCATTTGAGGCACAATTTGGCCACTTTTGACTACAAGAGGCATGCTAAATCCGATTTCCAAATCATCTAAACCTTGCGTCGGATTTCCGTTATTTAAGTGAAGCGAGGAGGCACCCCAGACCCCATTCTTTCGCGTAATTACTTCATATTGGCCCGTTAAAGTATCGTCGCCTGGTAAAGAAATAATTCTTCCATCTCTGATCCAAAACGCTCCATACTGCCAGCCGGCGTTTGTAGGGGGTATTCCGACTGAACTTTCTGGGACGCTCTCACCCACCAGAAATTTCTCAGGTCTTAGTCCTGCCAGGGAACCCCAGGCTTTTGTTGTTGCAGCTTGATCAATGAGAAGTCCACCGGGTTCTGTGACAATGCGTTTTTCCAAAAAGCGGGGATCGATAAGGAGGTTGGGAGTGGAAGTTTCAGAGGCAAAAATTGAAGTTATCAAAACTTGGGAGTGGTCAGGCCTTACAAATTTTTCTCTCATAACTAACGATGAACCGAGTAATTTTTCGAATAAAATTTCCTTACTTTGCCAATAGGTTTCGGGAGAATCAAATAGGGCCTGTTCCGCTGTGCCTCTTCCCATAGTAAAGCGAATTCTATACCTGCTTCAACTAAAAGACAAGTATTTAGAGGAACCACCTTTTTATTCGAACTTCGCGAATACCCCGCCTGAAGGACGGGGATGAAGCGAAGCAGCGAACAAACTTGTCCGAAAGGAATGCTCCGCCTGCAGCAAAGCGGAGGGCGGAGTAGTTTATTTTATGAGAGTGAGCGCAAAAGCGATTAGTTCCAGAAAACCCTGAAATGCACCCTTGAGGATTTTAATGTCGGTGTAAATATTCTTTTTCCTCGGCCTGTGTTTTATCGGAATATGGTAAAGGTTGTGGTGATCGCGCGCGGCTAATATGGTCAGAAAAATATTTGGTGCAAATGAATTTTCCGGAACCAATTTAAGTAGGTTTTTGAGGTATTCTCTTTTAATTAATCTAAAAGGTATATTTGGGTCTTTTATATATTTACCAAAAAGTATAAATATCCAAATCGATATTAGGTTTGTGAGCAGGATTCTGTATTTGGGATCTTTACGTTTTTGTCGATAGCCAAGAATGAAATCTGAAGTTTTTCGCATTCTCCACAGCTTATAAAAATCTTTTGCCGCAAAATGACCATCAGAGTCTGTTTGAAATATCCATTCATGCCGTGAGGCCAGTGCTTTTTTGTAACCCAAAAGTATGGTTTTTCCATGTCCCTCGTTTTGTTTGTTTATCACTTTGAGAAAACTGTATTTTTGGGAAAGGCTATAAATTGTCTGAAAAGTTTTATCCTTTGACCCATCATTAATCACTAGTATTTCAGAGCCGGGAATTTTGTTAATGATTGGAATCCACAAAGATATTGTAGTTTCGATATTATCTTCTTCGTTGTAGGCGGGCATTACTAAGATGAACGTTTCTTTCGCTGACTTATCTAGTGACATGGGTGCTTTTTTCCTATTTTCGTTCATGATGAATTCCAGATAATCAGAGGACGAATCTGCTAAGATAACACAGTATACTATGCGGGAAGCAAGTACAATAAGAGAAAGACTAAAATATTATTCAGATTTCCTTTGGGGAATGACCGAAAAGGAAATTAAAGCTCGTTATAAAAGGGCCGTCTTCGGATTTTTATGGATACTTCTTAATCCATTGATGCAAATGATAATTATTGGAGCCATATTTTCTTATTTCATAAAAGTTCCAAATTATTTTCTATTTTTATTTGTGGGTCTTCTTGCCTGGCAATTTTTTTCTTTATCTTTGACAAAGGTCACTCCAAGCATAGTCTATGAAAGGAATTTACTTGTGAAAGCTAAATTTCCAATCGAAGCCATACCTATATCCATAATTCTTTCTAATTTTTTGCACATGATTATTTCATATATAATTTTTCTTCCTATACTTTTTTTTACAGTTAAACTCACTATGGCATCTTTACTTCTTACCATTACGGCACTCATCTGGCTTCTACTTTTAACAATAGGATTAGGTCTTCTTACTGCGAGTCTGAATGTAAGATACAGAGACGTTAATTTTTTCATTCAGACGACTATTATATTATGGTTTTATGCAACACCAATTTTGTATGACTCAACTATCGTTTCAGAAAAACTGTTTCCCTTTTTTGCACTCAACCCCCTCACTTCTATCTTCGAAATTTTACACTATTCGCTACTGAATCAAGGCAGGATTGACATCAAAATATTAGCAGCAAATTTGAGTTTAAGTCTGATTATTATTATGTTAGGAGTGTTAATTTTTAGAAAAATGCATAAATTTTTTGTTGACTGGCTTTAAGAAAGAGAGGTTAATTATGGAAGATAAAATTGCCGTCGAACTTAAAGGAGTTTCTAAAAAATATACCCTGCATCACGAAAAGCCGACGTTAGTAGAGAATATCTTTACAGCACGAAGCACTGAAGAATTCTGGGCCCTAAAGAGAATAAATTTAGAGATCAAAAGGGGAGAGAAAGTTGGAATAATCGGACCAAACGGTTCAGGTAAAACAACTCTCTTGGAAGTTATATCGGGAATTACTACACCGACCAGAGGGAGTGTTATAACAAACGGGAAGAAGGTTTCTTTAATTGAGCTTGAAGCGGGATTCCATGCCGAATTAACCGGGCAGGAAAATATTTATCTTAATGGTCTTTTGATCGGAATGTCTAAAAAAGAGATCAACTCAAAGATCAAAAAGATTATCTCTTTTGCAGACGTTCGCCAATTCATAGATGCACCTTTTTACGCCTACTCTGAGGGAATGAAATTAAGACTCGGGTTTTCGATTGTAGCTCATACGAATCCTGATATCGTAATTTTAGACGAAAATATGGCCGTTGGAGATACCAGTTTTAAGGTAAAGTCTCATGAAATAATTTTAGATTGGATAAAAAAAAGAAAAACTATAATAGTAGTTAGTCACTTATTGGATTTTATTTCCGAAACCTGTGATAAAGTTGTTTGGTTAGAAGAAGGTAAAATATTCGATCAGGGAAAAACTAAAACTATAATCAAAAAATATCTGCATAAATATTACAATCGGCGAGGCCATGAGTGAAAAGGTCTAACTCTTCTTAATTCCCTTTGAAAAATTTTTTTATATGGAGAATTACTGTATCCTGTTCTCGTTTGGTCATTTCAGGATAGAGGGGAAGTGATAACACCTCGCTGCTAACCTTCTCACTAACTGGGAAATCGCCCTTTTTGTAGCCGAGTATGCGCATACAAGGTTGAAGATGAATGGGAATTGGAAAATGGATGCCGCGGGCAATGTCGTGTTTCTGGAGATATTCTTTTAAACGGTCTCTATGTTTAGTACGGATGACATAAAGATGATAACTTGCTAGGGCATAATCTGGTTCTGAAGGTAAAACTAGCGGTAAACCGGAAAGGTTGGTGGTGTAGTAGGATGCAATTGCTCTTCGCTGCTTAATCCAACGAGAAAGATAGGGTAGTTTGGTTAGTAGTATAGCGGCTTGAATAGTATCCAACTTGCTGTTATAGCCAATTACGGAGTGAATATTTTTTTCTTTCTGACCAACATTTCTTAAGAGTCCAACAGAATCTGCAATATATTTTTTGTTTGTAATTACTGCTCCCGCATCGCCAAAAGCACCTAGGTTTTTACTCGGATAGAAGGAAAAACAACCGATATCTCCAATACTTCCAACTGTACGCCCTTTATATTTAGCTCCGTGTGCTTGGCAAGCATCTTCAATAATGGAAAGATTGAATATTTTTGCTAAACGGAGGAGGGGGTCCATATCCACAGGTAGTCCAAATAAATGGACAGGAATGATTACTTTTGTACGTGCTGTAATTTTTTTTTCGATGAGAGAAATATCCATTGAGAGAGTGTTTGGATCGGCGTCTACTAAAATTGGCCGCGCACCAACATGAAGAATGGGAAGAACAGTACTTATAAATGTATTTGCAACCGTAATGATCTCGGCACCACTCTTTATTCCAAGTGCACGAAGAGAAAGAAGTAATGCATCAGAACCCGAGCCAACTCCTACGGTGTATTTCGCCCCACAGTATTTAGCGAATTCTCTCTCAAACATTTCCACCTCGGGACCTAAAATATATTTTTGATTATCTATAACTTTCTCAATTGCCCGGATTAGTTTTTTATTAAGTAACCTGTTTTGTTTAGTAAAATCAACAAGTCGTATCATAATTTTATTAACTATTAATAGATGAAATAGATGAAGTCAGTCGATTGTAGTTTTTAATAAATTTACTGACATTTTCTTTCCCCGGAATAGAAATAATTTTTGCAAAAAGGAATGCAATAATTAAACCCCTGCAAATGAAATAAAAGTTAGTGGAAGTATCTTTTATTAGATTATTGAACGAGTTTTGTTTTCGCAAAGTCCTATTGATTTCAGATTTGAATTCTTGAATCACTTCAGAAATATACGACTTCACAACCGGCTGGCACATTTTTGCACCTTGTATTGCATATAATCCATAAGCCGCAATACCACCGCATAAGTATATTTGCCATGCTTGTTTCCACTCCTTTTGTGTAAGCCATTTGTTATGATAGACAATCATTGAGGGGTTATAAGCAATTTTATATTTTGCAATTATTGATCGGAGTATAAATTCTGCATCCTCGGCATTTTTGCCTATCGAACCCGGACCCAACCACCATTTATAACCCCCAATTTTATCAAAAACCCTTCTTTTTATAACGGCATTATTATCAAAACCAACATCCGTCCAGTGGGTATAAATATGCGAGAGAAGGCTGTATTTATTGGGTGTTTTTGTGAAAGTGCAAGGGCATATCATATTTTTATGTTTTTCCGGTTTGTAAGGAAATGTTTGTCCAAATACCAGGGAAACAGAAGGTCTTTTGAGTAATTTAATGGCTTGTTGTACCCAGTCTTTATTTAAAAAACAGTCGTCGTCTGTCAAACCAATAAATTCGGAAGTGATTTCTTTCAGCCCCGCGTTTACTGCGTTACTGCGTCCGGTATTTGTAAGTTTAATATGCACAACTTTTGTCTGGCGATTTACATAATTATTTGCTTTACCTTGAGTAACAAGGACTATCTTTTCCAAATTCTTATCTTCGATGATCTCTTTCCATATGTTAGAGAACTTAATACCTGTCCTATTCGAGCATACCAAAAGAGTTAGTTTTTTGTTCATAATACTATGTTATACGCATAAAATCTGAATATATTGGATCTTAATATTTTGGTTGTTTTAACGAATTTACTGGTTATGAATTTTCTCGATGATAGTTACCACTTCGTATCCTAATTGTCCGTCAGAGATAGGATAAGTATGATTGATAATGGAAGTGATAAATTCGTGACATACATTTCTCAAGGGTTCTACATAAGGTAAATTGTTCAATTTTTGTAAATTTTTTATCGGTTTATAGTAATTTAACAATTTCTTACTGTTTTTAAAGTAACAATCATTTAAATACATTGACATTTCTTCTTCATTATTTACTTGTTCAAGGAACAAAGTTTTCTTTGCGCCGATTATAAGTATTTTTCTGATCTTTAACGGCGAAAGCCAACTAAGATGCACATGTGCTTCGCACCCGTTACTGAATTTGAAATACAGATTTGATACGTCCGCGCGTTTCTTGTCTATTATCCTTGATTTTACTTGAGATAATTTACTTGGAAGCCCCAGAAAGTAATAAAGTATTGAAACATCGTGAGGAGCGAAATCCCAAACTACATCGCAGCCAACTTTATATTGGCCGGGGCCAATCCTTGTCGTTTCGATGAAACGAATTTCGCCCAAGTCACCGCTATCCACTATTTGCTTTGCCGCGCGAATTTCCGGAGCATATAGGTAAGTATGATCAATCATAAGAATTAATTTTTTTCTGTCTGCGAGCTTTTTCAGCTCAAGCGCATGATTCTTATTAAGAGCCATAGGTTTCTCGAGTAACACGTGCTTTCCCGACCAAAGTATACTTTTAGCGATTTTATAATGCGTTTCTGCTGGGGTTGCGATCACAACAGCGTCTATATTTTTACTTGAGGTTATTTCTTTTAGGTCGCAAGTAACTAGTATTTGACTATTTGATAAACGTAGTTGACTAACCAGTTTTTGATTTTTATCACATATTGCGGTTACTTGCGCTGATTGGGTATTTTGTAAGTTTCTGAATAGTATTTTACCCCAATAACCGTGACCTATCAGAGCTATGTTTAAATTAACCATAAATATATACAGAGTTTATATTGTACAAATTGAATATCAATTAAATTCTAAAGAGATTATTATCTGGTTATATTTTCAGTAACTGATATGTATTTTCGGAAATTGTTTAGACGGTTGTTCCAATTAAACACGAATATTAAAAGTAAGGCTATTGCTTTCCGATATGGGCTAATTTTAAATGGAGTCTGGCCTTGAGTAATTCTGAAATCATGAAATCTCTTGCCTTTTCTAGAGCCAAATCTGGGTAAAGTTTTGGGAAGTAAGGGATAAATTTTCGGCTGAAAGCCGATCGTCTCCTGAAGCTGCGCAGTTAGCATATTAAAACAATCCTTATTTGTGGTCACGGAAATTTCTAAATAAATGTCAACATTATCAACCCCATTATCTTTATTGCAAATTATCTGATACTCTTTTACCTCGTGGTATTGTCTTATAGTCCGTTCAATTTCTTCGGGAAAAATAAAATATGAACGAAGTTTAACCTGACCGGTTGTTCTTCCCAAGATACCACCTTTCAATCTGGGTGATATCTTTCCACAAGGACAAGTGGAATTGTCGATTTCTATCATATCACCTGTTCTGTAACGGATAAGAGGGTAATCACGCCTCCAAAGAGAAGTTAAAACTAGTTCCCCCTTTTTAGCAGGTCGATTTGAAGACGGTTCAAAAACCTCCGTGATAAACAGGTTTTCGAGTATATGGTAAGTGTTGGGATTAGTGCACTCCGTAGCAAATGTTCCAGATTCTAAAGCCCCGATGTGATCTATTACTTTTGCGCCCGACATCTTTTCAAAATAAGCTTTTGTGGGTGGATGTCCGCCCCCCACCTCGCCTATTGTAAATATTTTTCTAACGCCTAAGCGTTTAAGATCAATATGTCGTTCTTGAGCCAGTTCAATAAGCTCAAATATTGCAGTAGGAAAGCTGTGCAACGTATTTATTTTTAAATATTTAATTTTCTCGAAAAAATCAATTGATTTGTAATCCTCTATAGGAACCATACGCGTTCCAAGAAGTCGCGAAGTTTCGTAAAAAAGGGGATACGCATATGAGGAGGTGAAATAACAGATGACATCGCCTTTTTTAACACCCATTTCGCGATACCCGCGAGCCATTACATCAGCAAAGCGATTAAATTCTTCGGGAGTTAACGGCTGCTGGAAAGGTTTTCCTGTTAACGTCCCGGAGGTTCGGATGACGAACGAATATTCAGAAATCGGTCGTGTAAGGTTTGATCCAAAAGGAGGTCTTTTATGCTGGTCTTTGATAAGTTCATCCCTTGTGGTAAAAGGAAGATTATAAAAATCGTCCCAAGTATTTATTTGATTTGTGTTAGTTACTCCAGCGGCTTTAAACTTTTTCCTATAAAATTCATTAGAACGCAAAACGTAGTTAAGAAGTTTCTTAAATTTATGAAGGTATGATTTTGGCGGTGTATTCATATTTTTTACGTTCATTTTTCTTTAACACTATATCACAATAGAATAAGAATGCCAGAAATAAATAAGGACCGGACAAAGTGCAAATGTCAGAATATCTCATGGGTTAGAGAATACTTTGACGCACTTTAAGTGTCCGGTCCCTTTCTGTTGTTGCCAACGATCCGCTTCAGGTAAGCAATTTTACCTGTGTGAAAATTGTTGGCTTTACTCCAATACCGGTTTGTTGATGTCTCTTGTAATCCATCAGCAACCAAGTTCACCGCAATTACCAGTAAACTTATGGCACCAGCTGGAAATAGAACTATCCAAGGAGCGACAAGTAAATAGTCCCGTCCGTCAGAAATCATTCTTCCCCAATCGGGTGAATCAAGCGGAGTTCCTAATCCAAGGAAGCTCAAGGCCGACACAAGGAGAAGTCCTTGTGCGAAACGTGTTGTAACTTCCACGATAACGATGTAGAAAACATTTGGAAGTATGTGCTTAAACACGATTCTTGTATCGGATGCTCCGATCGCTTTAGCGGCTGTAATATACTCCTCTGTTTTTTCGTTAAGAACCGAAGCTCTTACAACCTTCGCTGTTCTGGGCATGAATATGAATCCCGTTCCCAGGATTAACCAGACGCTTTCGTTACCCAGAGCAGAAACAACGAGTAGTCCCGTTAGCAAAACAGGAAACGAAAGGAGTAAATCAACGAACCCCATAAGTATTTCGTCAAGAAAGCCTCCGAAAAAGCCAACAAATCCTAAGATGACTCCCAGAAAGGTTCCCAGAAGAATTCCCAGGAAAGCTGTTGTAATAATTCCGCCGCTTCCGGCAAGGATTCTACTGAAAACATCTCTTCCAAGGTGATCAGTACCCATAGGATACGAGATTGTCGGGGAGACCAAGGGGGGTCCGCTAACCGCCGACGGAGGATAAGGTTCCATCAGGGGTCCTATCAACACAATCAGGATAAAAATCCCTACAACTATCAAACCGAGGGCTAGTTTCGTGTTCATCGGGCACCTCTCAACTTCGGATTAAGGGCTATCACAATAGCATCGCAAAGTATACTTGTCAGGGCATAACCGAAATAAACGATGATCGATGCAGCCTGAATCAGAGGTATATCGCGATTCGCTATCGCCGTTGCGAAAAGACTGCCAATTCCGGGATAGGCAAAGACTGTTTCTGTCAGAACCAGTCCTCCGAACATCCAACCAGCATTGATTCCGATTGCTGGAATTACCGGGATTATGGCATTTTTTAATGCGTGCCGGTATACGATTGTCGGTTCTCTTAACCCCTTTGCTCTTGCGGTTGTGATGTATTCTTTGGCCATTTCGTTGATGATGCTTGATCTGGTCAAGCGTACGATATAACCGATTGTTGCAAACGTCAGAGTAAGGGTTGGAAGGATAGCTGCTTTCATCCACTCAGTCCAAGTAAAGTCGGGTGCGAGTGAACTTGTCGCTGGGAATAATCTTATGGTCACACTGAAAAGCGTGATAAGAAAGATCCCGGTTACAAACTCAGGAAGCGAGAAAGCAACCAACGTAACATTGGATATAAGGTTGTCTAATCTGCGACCATGATTTTTCCCCGCGATAACCCCAAGTAGTATTGCCAAGGGAATGGAAAACAAAAGCGCCATTCCGGTAAGGAGTATTGAGTTAACAATTCTTCGCCCAACAATCGGTGCGATCGGATAACTCCATGTGTAGGAAGTTCCCATATCTCCTTCGAGATAATTTAATGCCCAATCGAAATAGCGAACATAAGCCGGTCGGTCAAGACCAAGTTTATGCCTTTCAATGGCAAGATTCTCGGGAGTGGCCTCTGAACCTAAAAGGTGAGAAGCTGCGTCACCGGGCAAAACCTCGGTGGCTAAAAAGACAAACATTGTGAAGATGACTAGCATCAATAAAGTTGAAGTAGCCCGTCTTATTATCTGTAACATATTTACCTCCCAAGGAAAAGTAAAGAGAGAGGACACTAGTTAGCCCTCTCTCTTTTGAGGGTTGAAGTTGCCTTATCGGCCAATCCAGGTTGTCCTGAAATCCAGCCATGTAGTCGGATGGGGAAGAAAACCGTTAACATCGGCGCTAACAGCCATGATATTCGGCT
>MGHI01000005.1 GCA_001793155.1 Candidatus Woesebacteria bacterium RIFCSPLOWO2_01_FULL_39_61 | reverse complement strand
CTTTATATCCTTCTTACGAGCCATAATGCTTAACCGTTGGCAATCTCCTGCATAAGGTTACCAAAGTATCTTAGTATAGGAATAACTCGGGGGTATGACAAGCGGGCAGGTCCAATCACCCCAAGAGCGCCGTGTTTTCCATGAATATTAAAATGGGTCGCAACAACGCCAATAGGGTTTAAATTGGGCCATCCCAACTCTTCACCGAACAAAACTTCAATAGCGGAGGCGGGTTCCTCATCTCTTCCGAAGAAAAGATCCATTATCCTTCCTTCTTCTTCAAGAAGAGAAAAAAGACTGGAACAAACACTAAGGTCAGTAAATTCCGGGTTGGAAAAAACATTTGCATACCCTGCATGCCACACTTTATCTTCATCTTCTAAAACGCCGACGGCTAGATTTTGTGTCCTCTCGGCAAGAGCATGAGTCGCTTCATCCAAAAGTCGGTCCAGGTCTTTGCGTACGTCCCAGACTTCTTCTTTCGCTTTCACCTCATCCGCCAGGCTCATTTGTCTTTCCTCCATTAATTGGTTGATATAAAATTTCATGGCCTTGGGAGACGGAACGCGGCCCGCGGAAGTGTGAAGCTGCCTTAGATATCCCATTTTGGTGAGAAGCACCATTTCATTTCGAATTGTTGCCGGGGAAACGCCGAGGTTATATTTTTTATCCAACGCTTCCGAACCGACGGCTTGAGCCGTTTCGATATACTCGTCAATTATGCTCTTTAGAATTTGTGTTTGTCTGGCGGTAAGTGCATCAGTCATTTTAGAGTGGAAGAGTAGAAGAGTGTAAGAGTGGGAGACTAAAATTTCTTACTTATACTCTCCAGCTCTCCTGCTCTTTTACTCTTATATTAGCAGAATCCTATCACGAGTGCTAATTGGTGTCAAGACACTATCTTATTGCGTCTGCGTATCAGAGGGCGGCGGAGCAACCGTTTCCTGTTCTTTACTCGGAATCGGGGTGACTTTATGTCTCAATAAAATGCGTCTTAATAAGTTAAAAAAGTTCCATACCTGATCCGAGCCAATTACTATTGAAATCAAAATATAGGTAACTCCCCCGATAAGTGCAACAATTGCAGTAAGAATTAAAAGATTGACAGTATAGCGGGTATCGAGAACAAACTTTTCAAAGGGAATATAAGCAGTACTCTCCAGTGAACTTAAAAAGGAAAGTCTTTTTATCCATACCGATCTGTCAAAAATCTTCAATATAAAAAACATTACTATGCCGGAACCAAAAGCCGCAGCTGCTGCTTTAAAAACCGGAGTAAGTGTTTTAAAAAAATGGTTACCACCGGTTCGTCTGTTGATCAAATAAAATAAAGTAGACGCCTGGATGGCAACACCCATGGAAAACGAAGCAGCTAAACCCCAAATGCCAAAGTTTAATACCCTTATAAATATAAAGTCGACTGTTATAATAAAAATAATTGAGGAAATGGACACCATAACCGGAGTCTTGGTATCGTGAAGGGCATAGAAACTTCGTGCAAGTAGTGAAGCAGCTGACTGGAAAATAATTCCCACCGCAAATGCACTCACCACATATCCTGTTTGTAATGTTGCCTCCCAACTGAAAATATCAGTACCATAAATAAGTCTGACTATAGGAATTCTCAGAACAACAAACACCGTCGCAACAGGAACAACAAAAAAACACATGTCGTAAAGGGCGGAAAAAAGTGTTTTTCTAAAAATTTCCGGGTTGTCTGATTCACGCGACAAAGTAGGCAAAGCTGCCTTGGCTATCGAGGTACCAAAAAGTCCAACCGGAACCAGCTGAAGACTGCTTCCAAAAGTGTAGTAGGTATAAGCCGCCTTCGATACGAGGGAGGAAAAGAAAAGTTCTGCGGTTTTCGAAATTTGTAAGAAAAAGGTTTCCAGAATTCTTGGTGCAGCAAGTTTTGCAATTTTCCTGACTTCAGGTGTCAGTTTCAAACTAGCAGTAAAACGGAATCCCATCTTCATAGCCAAAGGCAATTGAATCAAAAAATGAATTAACGCCCCCAAAATTACTCCGATTGCCGGCGCCATTAATCCCAATGACGGAGCAAAAACAATCGTACTTATTATTATTCCGAGATTATAAAAAAGTGGTGCCAGGGCAGGTATTAAGAACCTGCGTAAAGACTCCAATACTCCTGTTAAAACATAGCTCACAACAAAAAACCCTTGTGCCGCAAAAAGTACTCTTGCCAATTCGACAATCTTTTCCCGTTCGGGACCTACAAATCCCGGGGCAAATAATCCGTAAACAGAGTGTGCCGACAAACCTAAAAGTAGGGAGAATAACAGGAAAATTGAAAGTCCGATATTAACAACAACACTCGCCGTTCTCCAAGCATTCTTTTCTCCTTCCTTAAGCGATTTTGTAAAAACCGGGATAAAGGCCGAAGCGAAGGTTCCAAAGACCAAGACTTCAAAAACTAAATCCGGAAGCCGGAACGCAGCAAAAAAAAGTGAGAGCTCGTCGGGAGCAAAAAAATGAGCCAGCGTCCTTTGACGTACTAAACCAAGTACCCGAGAAGCTACAACCATGACCATAATGATTGTTGCCGCAGAAAGAACCGATTCTTGCGGAGCAAAGAGAAGCTTCTTGCCCCTATCAATAATTTTTTTCATCATCTTAATTTAGCTTATACCCAAAATATTTTTTTGCATATTTCAAAGTTTGACAAGTGAGTTACCGGGTATTTCAAGGTCATTGAAATTTAAAGTTTGTTAGATTATACTCGGGAACTACTGCTGATTGAACAGCACAATCTAGTCTTTAAATTTCTTTGTCATACTTTCTTTATTAAAGAAAGTATGAAACGAATATGCCTATAACTAAAACAGCAAAAAGAGCCTTGCGCTCTTCACGCAGAAAACAAAATATAAATACTTTAATTTCGACAAAACTCGATGCTGCAATAAGAATTGCCAAAAAGGGAAGGTCTAAAAATAATATCCTAAGGGCGATATCTCTAACCGATCGCGCGGTAAAAAGTAAGATTATTCACAAAAACAAGGCCGCCCGAATTAAAAGTTCCCTTTCCAAACTTTTACCCAAATCAAAATCGAATTATAGCAAAACTAAACCTACCAAAAGTAAAAGATCTAAAGCCTCTAAAAAGAAAAAGTAGAAATATATAAACTTCTCTGAAGTATCTCTCCTGTGATATATTGGAGATATAGAAATCGCAAGTGCGTATAGAACTAATGTATGCGATTTCTGTAGCGTACATCACTTTTTTAGTCTGATTTTAAACTGTGATGTTTGTAGATATACTGACTAAATATAGTCATTATTTAAATGGCTGCCCACAAAAAAGAAGAACAAATCAATCTACTCCCGGAAAAAGGCTTCGAACAAACGACAACCGGTCGAATACTTACTTGGATTCTGTCTTCTTTCAGAATAATCGTTATCGTCACTGAGATAATAGTAATGATAGCTTTCCTATCTCGTTTCTGGCTGGATGCACAAAACACAGATCTAACCGAGGAGTTACAGCAAAAACAAGCGGTTCTTTCGGCCTCTAAAGCCTTCGACGCCGAATTTAAAGATACCCAAAAAAGACTAAAAGTTTTTACTGATTTAACAGCTAACCAAGACGTTGTCTCAAAGTCGCTAAACACTTTAAAATCTTATTTACCAGATGACGTTTTTCTAAGCTTGGTTTCATTCTCAAAAGACAGCTTGAACTTTGAAGGTCTATCTCCCAACGAAAGAAGTATTCAACAACTCATTGTAAACTTAGGTTCTACGGACATATTTGAAAATGTGATTCTTATAGAATTAAGGTCGGACCAAAATAACCCATCACTTTTGAAATTTACTATTCAAGCCAAGACCAGTTCAGGAAAAAAAACTTAAATTATGAATCAATCCTGGAGACGAGAATATCTGCGCTATAAATCCTATTTTTTGAATGTGATGGGAAGGTACAAAGAAAGGGCGGATGTCAAAGTTTATCTTGAGATACTTTTGTCCCTCGCCACGATTTCCGTCTTTGCAATCTTTGCGCTAAGACCGACTATCCTGACGATTGCGGGTCTTCTCAAAGAAATCGAAACAAAAAAAGAGACTCTTGCCAAAATGGATGAAAAAATCTCTAATTTAGGACGTGCTCAAGTTCTTTTTGATCAGGAACAGCAAAATGTAATACTATTGAATAGCTCAATCCCCCCGAATCCGATTCCTGACGTTTTTGCCCGACAAATAGAGGGTTTGTCTATCCGATATTCAGTACCAATCTCAAAAATATCTCTTGATAAGGCAACCATCTTGGGACTGCGAGCGACGGCGCCTAAAACTGACGCCAAAAATATGGAACCTTTCCCGGAAGGAACAAACGAACTACCGTTCTCAATTACTTTTACAGTTAACATCGAAGAGTATCAATCTTTAACTAATCTCATATCCGACCTTGAAAAACTTCGAAGGCCGGCTAAAATCGATAAGCTGGTAATGAACACGTCGAGAGAAGGAGAAAATGTACTTTTATCACTGGCGATTGAGGGTCGATTACCTTATTACCAAAATAGCCAAAAGGAGGTAAAGGAGATTGTAGAATGAAAAAACAAAAAGCTCCACGACTGGTAACTGTAGCCATATTTACGACAGTAACATTAATTTTCTGGGTTTTTTTCAGCCTATATAATATCTTAACCTCCAAACCGGTTATACACGTTGATTCTAAGCTTCTAGAACCTCTTGATCCCAACCTCGACAGAAATGCTCTAGGTCAATTAGGTAGTAGGGTCTTTTTTGAAGAAGAGGATGTTGATTTCACCACGATACCTTCAATTATTTTAGTTACTCCCACTCCCACAGATATCCTACCGGAAACTGAGCAAGTGTTAACCCCCACCCCGGCTCCAACCGGAGAGACAACACCTCTGGAAGGAGGTTAAAGATCATGAAGGACAGTAGCATTCCAACTATCTTGGCAGTCGCCATACTTCTAGTAGGAATTACCGACGGAGTCATTTTTATCAGGAATAAACAAATTTTTAATATTTATGCTTTAAATGAAACCAGTCCAAAAAATGTTAGGGTTACAAATATTAAAGACTCATCATTTACAATCTCGTGGACAACTGATAGAAAAACATCCGGTTTTATACGTTGGGGAAAAACCGAACCTTTTCTCAACCGGGTGTCTTTAAGTCCATCTGAAAAATCCAGCCACACTCACTTTGTTAATGTAGAGGGCTTGTCTCCCAGAACTGCCTATTTTTTCAAAATAAATTCCGGAGGGAAAGAATTCGACAATAACGGAATAAACTGGAAAGTTCAAACAGGAGAATTAATTTCAACTCAATCTCAGGCGTATATTATCTCGGGTAAAATCATTACATCACTCGGGGAACCTGTCGAAGGAGCCCTTGTTTACACTGTTATCGGTGGTTCAAGTCCGTTGTCAACTCTTACTACAAAAGAAGGCGGGTGGACTATTAATATTGGTCAGGCTAGAACACTGTCCCTAGCGAATTATATTAGTTTTGATGAAGAAAAAACTCCTATCGAAATCCTTGTGCAAGGAGGACCCAATGGCATTGCTTCTGCTTACATGTATTCTGTTTCAGCAAAACCTGCCCCGCCCATAGTTATTGGTAAAACTCATAACTTTAAAAATACTCCGTCAGAAGAGATAAACTACGTACCCGAGGCCCGTATAGATTTTCCTTAAAATAAGGAAGTATAATGAATTGACTTGAGATTCATACTTTAATTATTATGATTTATATTCCAAATTAAGTGTATGTTCATCTAGTTAAATTCAGACTTTAACCATGCCCGACGACAATAATCCAACAAATACTCAAACACCTCAAACAAACACAGGCGTTTCTTCATCTGATAGCTCTTCGGTAACGGATGCTCCCACAAGCGTAGCGGTAAATTCCGACTCTATTCTCAATCCGCCCGCAATTCCTATCTCCTCTCCAAAAGAAAAAACCAGTGACGAGAGTAGTAATACTTCAAACGTCCAGGCTCCCCACGTTCCTAAAAAATATGGCGGGGGTAAGGTCATAGCAACCATTTTCGGGATTCTTTTTTTGATCGGTGGAGTCGCCTCAGGAGTTTACTTGGTCCAGCGCCAGCAACAAATTGCCGAAAGAGCCTCCAGCGGCAGGGAATGTCAGCAAAGTCCAAACTGTATTTTACTAGAGAGTCCCGGAAATTCAGGATCATTTACTTCCCCAAGAACCATTACGGAAGTTCTGATTACGGCAAAGGATGCTAAAGCTTACCCTCCGGGCAGCACAAACGATGGGTGTTACAAAGTTGATATCAATGGTGTGTCACTTTCTTGGGAAAAAGTTGGGTCAGGACCGGATTGCAAAGATATAAGCAATATTCAGGTTAAGTTGGTTTCAGGAGAACCCACTCCAACTATCCCTATTTCTCCAACTTCACAACCCACCAAACCACCCGGAGGAACCCCTTCACCACAACCAACTACCCCACCTCAAATCACTGCAAAGTGTGAGAATGTGAAAGCTTATGATCTAGAGTGGAACCTTCTTTCTTCAGAGGACCTTACCAAATTAAAGGCGGGTAATAAAGTTCGTTTTGCAGTCAGTGGAACCGCGTCGGCAGGTACATTCGATAAAGCCAGATTTACGATTAACGGAACGTTAAGAGGTGAAGTTACAACTAAAAAGCCCGGTTCTGATGAGTTTTATGACGAATATACGGTTCCGCAAGGAGTAACCAATTTTACAGTTAAGGGTGAGGTTCATCATTCAGAGCTGGGGTGGATGTAATCAGACAAAAAAAGAAAGCAAAATTAAATATGAAAGACTTATTTAAAGGAAAATTTGTAACAATATTGGTAGTTGCCGCAACAGTCATACTTGCGGGGGTTGCAATATTTACTGCACTTAGGCTTTATCAGTTAAGGCAAGAGTCTATATCCTTAACCCAGCCTGAAAGTGAACCTGAGGCAACCCAGCCAGAAATAAATTCTTGCGAACTTCTGACTTTCTCAATTACTGAACCCACCCCTTCACTATCTCCAACCAATACACTAACACCTGTTCCGTCACAAACTCTCACACCAGTTCCAAGCGTAACTACTACACCTGTGCCGACCTCTACGCCTACTAATACTCCTACTCCGACTCAACCACCTGTAGGGGGTATAAGTCCGACACCAACGACCATAGCTCAAGCCACACCCACTCCTACTACAGCCTATATTGCTGCTGCCTCTCCGACTCCGGGTGGTGCAGCGTTGCCGGACGCAGGAATCGCAACCCCAACACTTATTATCGGTTTGGCGGGAATACTTCTCATCTTAGCTGCATTCTTACTGGCATTTTAAGCTGGATTTCTTCACTTCTGTCTTTAACTCCACTGTTAAGTTCGGGGGTATAAAGCTATACTTAATCCGACTAATATGAAGCTGAACCGTGATTTCAACTTTTTGATTTTCACTATCCTCATCTTCGGGGCTTTTTTAAGATTTTATAAAATTGATTGGGGCGACGGATATTTCTTTCATCCCGACGAATATCATATTGTGAATTCGGTCAACCGACTTTCATTCCCCACGCAAATGAATCCCAACTTCTTCTCTTACGGAAGCTTCACAATATACCTTATTTACTTCACTAAATTAGTTCTTTTAAAGCTGGGTTTCTCTGTTAACTATCCTTCTGTCTTTTTTATCGGAAGAATCTATTCCGCGCTATTTTCGACTTTAAGCCTGTTCGTAGTCTTTTATTTAACTAAAAGACTAACCAAAAAAACAAACATTTCCATGTTGGTAACATTCCTGACTGCAATCACTCCGGGCTTAATCCAACAAGCTCATTTTGCTACTCCCGAATCAAGTTTAATGTTTTGGCTTTTTTTGACAATATATTTGGTTGTCTCCTGGTTAGAGCACAAAAATAGAAAACTTTTATATCTTTCGGCGATAACGCTGGGAGTTGCGTCTGCGGTAAAAATAGTCGCCATCACTTTTTTACCGATCTATGGCCTTTTGATGTTTGATTACGGAAAGATTTTTTCTAAATATTTCGTCCGAAAAGTAAAAAGTCTTTTTATGATAGTCGCGCTTATCTGCATTACTTTTTTTATCTTTTTTCCTTATAGTTTTTTAGACTGGGAACATTTTAGGTCTTCACTCAATTATGAGGGTTCGGTTGCGAACGGATCGCAGGTTGTTTTTTATACAAGACAGTTTATAAATACCGTGCCTATCATTTTTCAATTCCAAAAAATTCTTCCTTACTCATTAGGACCCGCCCTTTTGGTCTTCGGATTATTGGGCTTTTTGGTTCTGGCCCAAAATATTATAGGAGCATTCAAGAAAATCCCGAGCTTTCAGCCCGAGGATGAATTGAACGCTCATATGTCATCTTACTTTAGAGGAAACCGCGTACATAATAAGTCCGCTGGGGATGTCATAAAAAAATCCCTCCCGCACGCTGTGATCTTTCTCGGATTCGTTCTTTTTTTTCTTTCAAACTCGCTGCTTTTTGCCAAGTGGGCTCGCTTTATTGCCCCGACTTTTCCCTTTTGGGCAATATTTACCGGTCTATTTATAGACAAACTTGAAGCAACGGGTAAAAAGAAATTAGCAAATATAGTAACCATAACCACAATTTTCGTTACAGTTTTTTGGTCGACTATGTTTTTTTCTATTTATACAAAAAAGGACATCAGGGTTAGCGCTACAAACTGGGTCCAAGAAAATATAAAGCCCGATTCCCTCTTTTTAACAGAAGCCAGAAATATGCTGGAAGTTCCTTTAGCCGGAAATTATAAAAAAGTAACTTTTGATTTTTATGACCTTGATCAGAATCCGAAAATGCTCAATGAACTTTCGAAAAACCTTGGTGAGGCGGATTATTTTATCATTCAGGGAAGAAGAATTTATAAAAATCACCAGAGGTTGGCCGCTCAATACCCGCTGGTCAATAACTTTTACACAAATTTGTTTCAGGGAACGCTCGGTTTCACCAAATTGATAGAATTTACCTCATACCCACAACTTTCTTTCGTGGGTATGAGTTTTGAAATCACGGACGAAGATGCTGAAGAAACCTGGAGCGTTTTTGATCACCCAAGAATCATCGTATACAAAAAAGAATACAATCTAGAAAAAGAAAAGTTGCTGTCGATTCTTAAAGGCAGATAGCTACTCATAGGCACGGTTTGTATAATTCACGTCGTTCCTGAGAGTACACAGGGTGTATGAGGGATTATTAAAAACGACTTTGTTGCATAAGCTATCGATTTTTTTCGGAACATATGATTGACCCACTAAAGACAGCCTACCCTTTTGGTATGGCCCTAAAATCAGGTACGATACACCATTCTGGGGATTTTTCCTTTGCAAATATTCATATCTATCGTATGTATAAAATACCTTATCGACAATCGGAGAGGCTTCGGCAACCAGAAACCACCCCAGATAATAAACCCTATCTTTATTTTTAACGTTTTTTTCAAAAAAAGATTTCAGTTCCTTCTGATCACTAAGCGAGGCAATTGTATTTGTAGGCAAACCCTGCAATCCGCCTTCATACCTTTGAAGTTCCCATTTATTAATCACCGATTCGTCAATAGAAAACTTGGGGTGCGCCATACTTAATCTCTGCGTTAACAAAATAGACGCTCCCAAAATTAAGGTAAAACCAAATTTCTTCTTCATTTTAATTCGACTTATTAAACTGCCCAAAAATGAGGCTATAAGCACAAGGCCTAAAACTAAACTCATCCAAGCATGTCTTGTCCATCCTGTCGGAGAAAAGAATGTAAACCAAATTAACCCTGCTAGGCTGGATACTATAAATAGACTAAAAATCTGAATATCACCTTTGCGTTTTTTATACAGAATTTGAAGCGTATAAAAAGCTAAAACCGTCCATGCCAAAAACCCGTACCTAAATCCAAACTTTTCCCAAATTAAAAACTTTTTAAAGACAAAATTATAATCAAGTTTTAGCAACTTCAGGCCGCTGCCGTTTTGGGCAAGATGAATTTGAATATCTTTATTAATTGCCTTCCAACCTTGAACTCCGAACTGAGATACTAAACTCAGATAGCGATAGACTTCAAAAATAGCCATCGGCAAGACAAATCCCAATCCCCAGACGATCCATCCAAAAATCTTTTGTCTTGTTTGTCTGGGGTCTTTTTTCCGAAACATTAAAAATACGTCGCACAAGAAAATGAAACCGAAGGAAGATATTGCAAGAAGCATCAGATACTTAGTCAAAACCGACAAAGAGAAAATAACGCCTGAGATAAACATCAAAAAATAATTTGATCTCTCAGTTTTTGATTTTCTTAAAAACAGAAAAAAACTTAAAAGCAAATAAAATAACGCAACATGTTCGCCATAGGCCTCATAGGCCATGGGTAAATAAATTTGAGGAAAAAGCCATAGCCAAATGTATAAAATTATCAGTGAAATCCAGCCACCCAATTTGTAAGCAAAATAAAAAACCAGTATTAATAAACCCAAAAAAGATATTAACGGCCAAAGCCGAAACTGCCAAAAGTCGTAACCGAAAATCTTCAAAAGTATTGCCTCGGGAATAATATATCCCGGCCCGACAGTTACCCCGGCTGGAAAGTAGGAATATCCGTTTTCATCCTGAACCGAGAACCTTCCGTGAATACTGGGGTAGTCTCCCTGCTCTTCCGGAATTATAGTATTTGTGTACGATGCATAGATTCCCCGTTGGGCTAAATTTCTCGCAACACCCAGGTACCACCCGCTGTCGTGCTCTACTCCTCCCAATCGGTCCGCAAAAACAACAACTCTTGCAAAAAAAAGTAGTGAGGTTATGAGCAGATAAAATATAAATAAACGCTTTTTCATATATAATTTTCAATTCATTGTAATTACAATACAAATATATTAATTTAAACTTCCCTTTTATATAAGTCTAAATTATGAACCAGGATTTACTAAATATTTTTACTTGGTGGTCAACATTTTTTCTTGTAGGACTAATTTCAGCCCCGGTTACGTTTTTGCTTTTTAAAGACCGCTTTCTATCATCCGCCTTCATTAAAACTGTAGGATTTATATTTATTACCTTCACAATCTTTGTCCTTTCTTCTTTAAAAATTGCTCCCTTTTCTAACTTTTATCTTTATCTAGTAATCGGCTTTTGGATAATAATCAATCTTGCTTTCTTGATAAAACATAAAGATAAACTTTTCAAGATGTTCAAAAAAAATATTAGGGTATTAATACTGCAAGAAATACTATTTACGTTTGGACTTCTTACCTGGAGTTACGTCCGCACCCACCAGCCGGATATTTTGGGTTTGGAAAAACTTATGGATTTCGGCTTTATAAATTCCATCTTACGTACAAAATATTTACCACCAGCCGATATGTGGTTTGCAGGAAAATCCATAAATTACTATTGGTTCGGCCATCTTTGGGTAGCCGTAGCCACAAAAATAACACAGATACCCTCTTATATCACCTATAATTTAATGCTCGCTACCATAATGGGGTTGAGTCTTTCGGGATCCTTCGCAATTGCAACGTTCCTTCTATCCCAGCTAAAACCGAAAAGTGAAGCCAAGGCTTCTAGTCTTGCTTCATCCGTCCCCAAGCTCGGCAGCTTGGGGAATTCTGAAGTGCGTCTTAAAACAAGAGCCGTAATCGCAGCCGGAATATTATCGGGATTTGCACTTATCCTTGCCGGTAACTTCCACAGCGCGGTTTATGTATTAAAAGAGGGCAAAGACAAATACTGGTATCCAGACGCAACCCGTTTCATAGGCTATAATCCGGAAACAAACGATAAAACTATTCACGAATTTCCGATATATTCTTTCATCGTATCGGATCTTCACCCGCATCTTATCAATCTTCCCATTGTCCTTATGTTTATTGGGTTGCTTGCTTCCTTTATGAAAGACTTTGCTTCATTCAACTATAAAAAGACCCTTGTTTTGGGTTTTACCTTGGGAATCTTTTTTATGGCCAATACTTGGGATTTTGGTAATTACTTGCTGGTTTCTGGTGTTACGATTTTTATATTTAATCTCAAAAAGCATCGCCTTAGGATAAAGACATTCATTCACACGGCCTTACAAACCGGAACCATGCTTTTAATTGCCCTTCTTACCTCTTTACTTTTCATTATCCATTTTGAATCTATTGCCCAAGGTGTGGCGCTGGTCAAAACGCACTCACCCCTCTGGCAGCTCGCCATACTTTGGGGATTTCCGTTAATTATAACCATACTTTATTGGTTGACTCTTTTTCTCGAGACAAAACGTTTCAAAAACGTTTCCTTTTCGGACCTTTTTACTTTATCTTTACTAGCCTCCGCTTGGATACTAATCCTATTGCCTGAAGTTATTTATGTAAAAGATATCTATACGGCCTCATACTACAGAGCAAATACCATGTTTAAGTTAACTTATCAAGCTTTCGTAATTTTCTATACGCTTTGCGGATATATTGCGATAAGAACTTTAATCTTTCTGAAAGAATTAAAGCTCAAAATTCCACTTTTATTAATCTACGTTGTAATTTTTAGCGCTATATTTATGTATCCAGCATTCGGGATTAAGTCTTACTATTCAGATCTTAAAAATTACAAGGGCTTATCCGGAAATACTTGGTTGAAAGAAAGGTACCCGGAAATTTACCAAGCGGTTGGGTGGTTCAGAATTTCAGTTCCCGATCAACCTGTAATTCTTGAAGCTCCCGGAGACAGTTACACTGAATTTAATATTATTTCTTCATATTCCGGTCTGCCGACTGTTTCGGGCTGGTTTGTGCACGAATGGCTATGGCGTGGAGATTCCAAATTTCCCCAAGAAAGGGTCGGCGAAATTGACCAGATTTATCAATCCGAAGATATAGAGCTCACCAAGCGTTTACTCGAAAAATACCAAGTGAAATTTGTTATTATTGGTCCTTTTGAACGGCAAAAATTTCAATTAATTAAGGAGGATAAATTCCGTTCGTTAGGCGGGGTAGTTTTTCAAACTCCCGGTATTACAGTTTACAAAGTTAAGTAAAAATATATGCCTTTTTATAGAATAATTTAAGAAAAACGCTTTCTACTGTATAATCTGACTTAATAAATTTATGTATCCTGAAGAAGAGCAAAAAGGCGTCGCTATCGCACACTCACTGGCACTAGAAGCATGGCAAGTAAACGGATTGACTGCGCATGCGCCATTAGTACAACAATTCGATCTTTTAAATGGAATGGGTAATATACAAGTTGTAAACGGCAGAATTACTTTCCCCGGCAAAATTGATCGCCTTTCTTTTGATCCTAATAAACTGCTTATGGGAGTATTGGGGGGAACTTTCGAAAATAAAGATGAAGAAACAGTTGTTATATCATACCCCCACGAGCGTCAAGGTGAAATAAAAGGTAAATCACAATTTTGGTTAAAGTTAGACGATGCAACGCGTCTAGCCAAAGCAACAGGGAAAGTCGTTGGACTAACTAATAATGATATCGAGTCTGCAGCAAGAACCTACACCTCACAAATGAGTTTTGCTCCTGAAAATCAAGAAGAATACGAACAAAACATAGCCTCTTCTTTGATGGATAGATTACAAACACCTCACTGACAGAAATCTTTAAACATTAACTTCTCCCAGCAAACGTTTACTATTTCATTAACATTTGAAAGATGGGGCCAAGAGTAGCAATTATTATAAAGGCAGAATACAAAACCAATACTGTCAACATAAAAATATTCTGAAGTTTATCTTCTTTTTGAATAGGAACAACTTTCACTTTGCCTTCGGCAATTTCCTCACTCGTATACTCGACTTTCTCGTTCCTTAGCAATAAAAAGGCAAAATAGACTATAAGGATAAAAATTGAAACAAGAATGCTAAATTTGGTGTAAAGAGGAATTCCTACATTGAATCTCTCGTGAATTTGTAAGAGTTTAGGCTTTACCGCAACTTCAAACACCAAAGAGGTAAGAGACAGACTAGCCCCAACCATCAAAGGAAAATTCTTTCCTGCATGAGGTAGTTTCTTCTTAATTATTTCAGGAGTGGTTCCCTCAGGAAAAATGAAGTAATAAGAACCACCGCTTGAATCTGATTTTTCTTCTTTCCTTTCTCTCTCAGACATTTAAATAAAACTTACACTTTAACTATACATTTGTTAAGAGGTGGATATGCTCTAGGTTCATTTCATTGACATCCATCTCTCTGGTCTATTACACACTCAACCCACTCCTGTACCTTATCCCATTTTTTATCTTTTGGAATAAAGACATAAAGGTTGTCATGTGTTGGTGAAATCGGTGGATTTACAAGAAAATTCTGAGGGAGCACGTATGAATAGACCTCATCGCGCGAGTCGAATAATCTTCTTGCTAATATCGCCGTATTTGAAACGTTCAAATCTGTTTCTGTTGATGCCGCCAGTGTGTTTTTAAGTGCAAGAAGTGTTTTGGGGGATAATAGAATTTCTCTATCTAAAACTCTATCTTTGATGGCATCTATCACCTTCTGCTGTCTTTTCTCTCTGGCAAGATCTGTGCCTTCATCTCCCTCGGAGTTTCGGCTCCGTACAAACTTCAGAGTAAGCTCCCCATCCATATGCTGAGTCCCTTTTTCGAAGGAAATTGTTTCGTATCGACATTTAAATTCTCTATCACCATCACAGGTATCATTTTCCCGTCCGGTAATTGGATATTTATTATCAGTAAAGGAGTTCTCAACGTTAACATCTATTCCGCCAATAATGTCAATTATTTGTTTAAATCCTGAAAAATCAAGTATTGCGGCATACTGTATAGGTTTGCCTAAAATTTCTTCTACCTGGGACTTTGCGAGTATAAGTCCACCGCCGGTTTTTTTCTGGTTACCCCAATAGTAGGTGCTATTTAATTTTGCACGAAGTGCCGGAATCCAAATGTCGCGGGGCAGGGAAATCAGGACTATCCTTCCGGTTTTGTGAGAAATGGAAGCAAAAATAATCGTATCAGTCAAATCCGGGGCTTCGTGGCCATCACCCCCTTTTCCCAATATAAGTATATTGGTAACCCCATTTATGGATTCTATTTTTGCCTCCGGGGTAAAAACAAAGTCAGAAAAAAGACCCAAGTAATAACCCAGACCGATCGTTGTTAATAGACTTCTAAAAATGACTATAAAAAGTAAGAAAAGTGCAGCGAAGGTAAAAACGCTTAGCAAACGCATTATTTTGACGTGCTTGAATATCCTCCTCTTTATTCTGGAGGCTGCAATTTGGAACCTCGTTCTCTTAAAAGTAAATCGCAGATTCTCTTCTGTAAGCGATTCGCTTTCCGTGAGATTTTCACCATCCGTGATTGTTCCACGTTCCGTGATAAAATTATTCGTATTTACTTTTTGGGTTTCACTTTTCATTACCTAAACCGATTTTAGGTTAAGAATTTATGGCTGACAAGTTTCTAAATAACCTTAACGCGCGGCAGCAAGAAGCCGTAACTTTTTCAGGCGGTCCATTATTGGTCCTTGCCGGAGCCGGTTCGGGGAAAACCCGCGTACTTACTTACCGTGTTGCATGGTTTATAGATCAGGGAAGGGTTAGATCCGAAAACGTACTTTTGCTCACATTTACCAATAAGGCCGCCACCGAAATGAAAGAACGAGTGCTTAACCTTATCCACGAAGTCCCTGCTTTTGCAGGTACCTTCCACTCTTTTTGTGTAAGAGTTTTAAGAAAGGATGGCCTCGCAATTGACATTCCTGCTAATTTTTTAATATACGACGAAGACGATTCTAAAGAGATAATTAAAGAAATACTGACGGAGTTGAATCTTTCGACCGATAAATATAACCCTAATGCAATTTCCTCCCAAATTTCCGAGGCGAAAAATCAGATGTTAACTCCCAGTTTATATGCCGAGCTTGTCCGGGGCGAGTGGCAGGAAAAGGTTTTCAAGATTTGGACTGAATATGAAAAGCTCCTCAAAAAAGTTGGAGCCTTGGATTTTGACGATTTACTCTTAAAAGCTGTTAAACTTTTTGACGAAAGTCCTGAAACATTAACCCGCTGGCAGGACGTTCTTACCCATATTTTTGTCGACGAGTGGCAGGATACAAATAAAGTTCAGTATAAATTGACAAAACAACTCGTGGAACAGAACGAGAATTTAACCGCCGTTGGGGATGCGGCACAGTCTATTTATTCTTGGCGCGGAGCTGACTTCCGAAATATAAACAATTTGATTCGGGATTATCCCAAACTAAAAGTTATTAATTTGGAACAAAACTATCGATCCACACAAACAATTCTTGATGCTGCTAACTCGGTAATCAAAAGAAATACATTGCACCCGATCTTGAAGCTTTGGACAGATAAAGTCGGTAGCGAAAAAATAAAAGTTTATAGAGCAAGATCTGAGTTGGACGAAGCACAGTTTGTCCTGGGCGAAGTTGATAAACTAATTACCCAAGGGCTGGAATTCCACGACTTTGCAATTCTTTATAGAACTAATGCCCAATCGAGGGTTTTGGAGGAAGCCTTTCTCCACGCTGGCATCCCCTATACCCTTGTCGGTGGTGTCAGATTCTACTCACGCAAAGAAGTTAAAGATGTAATATCTTTCTTAAGGTTACTTGTTAATCCCAAAGACAGAGTTTCAAAAAAACGAATTGAAAAGCTCGGTATTCGACAGGTGGAAAGATTTCAGAATTTTGAGAAAGATTTACCGGAAAATTGGTCTGAAAAATTAACGACCTTGAGTCTGATGGACGCCATGTTTCAAAAAACAGACTACCTATCAAAATACCATAAAGAGACTGAAGAAAACTTGGCACGCTTGGAAAACATCAAAGAACTTCGATCTGTTGCTACCGCCTTCCCTAATCTGACTGAATTTCTGGAAAATGTTGCTTTGGTTGAGGCAGAACAAAGTGAAAAGGGCATTGTCAGACATCAGGAAGAGAGTAAGGGGAAAGTAACATTAATGACTCTTCATGCTGCAAAAGGTTTGGAGTTCCCCACTGTTTTTATTGTGGGAATGGAAGAAGGACTTTTCCCTCACGCTAGATCTCTTTTTGACATGAATCAGCTGGAGGAAGAAAGACGCCTGGCGTATGTGGGTATCACCAGAGCCAAAGACATCCTTTATTTAACCTACGCGGGTCGAAGGCTGTATTTTGGCCAAAGAGCCTCAAATCCTCCTTCGCGTTTTATCATCGACATTCCAGAAAATTTATTAGAGGGCGTAGAAAACTCCTATCTTGAAATTGAAGAGTCAGATAATACAGATACAATCGATCTCGATGCCCTCGACGACAGCATAAATTTTTAGATTATGACTATTTCACTTCTCAGGGAAGATCAAAAAGAAATTTTTAATGAAAACGCCGGACACCCACTTCAATCCTGGGAGTGGGGAGAGTTTAGAAAAGAAGCTGGAAACGAAGTTGTTAGACTGGGAATTTTCGACGGAAAAAAATTAACTGACGCTGTACAAATTTTGATCCACAGGATTCCTAAAATTTCTTATAAAATAGGAACGATCATAAAAGGCCTAAAACCCACGAAAGAGCTTCTGATTCATTTAAATAAATTGGCAAAGGAAAGAAAATTAATATTTATAAAGTTGGAACCCAATATTCCCGTCCTTAAAAATTCGCAACCCGTAGCCCAAAATCCAAAAATAAAATTAACAAATTTACTAACTGTAAACGGTGCAGTGAGAGGAAAAACACTATTTACTCCAACAACCTTTTGGATTGACCTCACAAAGTCAGAAGACGATTTAATGAAAAGTTTTAACTCTAAAACACGTTATAATATTCGCTTAGCCCAAAAACACGGCGTCGAGGTGGTTGAGGATAACTCCGATAATGCCTTTGAAAAATATATTGAATTAACCCGGGAAACCGTTGAGCGTCAGGGCTTTTACGCGCACACGGAAAGATATCACAGGCTGATGTGGGAGTATTTGCATCCCACTCCGCCTAGGCTTCGAGGGGCAAGCCAATCACTTGCCTCGCCGAAACTTCCAAGCGAAGGCGGGCCGATTGCAAGATTATTAACCGCCCGTTACAAACGAGAAATCATTACCACCTGGATTCTCTTTGTCTGGCACGATTTTCTTTATTATCCTTATGGGGCATCCACCGATAAATTCAAGGAGGTAATGGCAAACAACCTGATGATGTGGGAAGCAATAAAATACGGCAAAAAACTTGGATTAAAAACATTCGATCTATGGGGACGAGAGGAAGGTAAGGGTTTTACAAAATTCAAAGAAGGTTACAGTCCTGATGTTATTGAATTTTTGGGAACCTGGGACTTGATAACATCGTCACTTTATTGGCCATACAGGGCGGCCGAATTGGCAAGATGGAATCTTCTCAGACTTAAAAGTAAAATAAGACCGCCTACCTTTTAGTAAATGACCGACATCCGTCAGACCCCCGAATATGCCCAATACTTGTCTAAAATTGGTTGGAAGATAGAAAATGAGTCAGAGGTATTTTCCTTTATTAAGCCTTTCCTGACGTCTTCTGTTCTGAAAATTCCCCGACCCGAAAAACTGGAGGTTAAGGTTGTACAACAAATTGCACAAAAGTATAAAAGCGTGCAAATTATCGTCGAACCTAAAGACGAAATTCAAGAAAAAATCCTGAAGGAGAATAAATTTAAGACGGCTCGGGAAATCAGTTCTATTACTAAAACTTTGCATATGGATCTTACAAAATCCCTTAACAGTATTTCTGAAGAATTTGCCAAAGACACACCAAATTACCTGAAAAAGGCCGCCGACCTAAAAGTTTATAGCGTCAATAATATCGAAAAATTCAGACAATCCTGGAAAGAGTCGGTTCCTCTATTTCGTCACGTTCCGTCAACAAATTCTTTGAGTTTTCTCCAAGAATCATTTGGCAAAAAAATAATCTTTTTGGTTACACCCGATGGATCATCAGGAGCCATCTTTCTGAAAGGAGATGAAAGTGTCCACTATTGGCAAGCTTTTTCCTCTAGAAAAGGGAGGGAAGATTACGCTCAGTATAAAATCCTCTGGTCCGGAATTTCTTGGGCAAAAAATATTGGAGCAAAAATATTTGACTTCGAAGGAATTTATGATGAGCGCTATCCTAATAAAAGTTGGCTAGGATTTACTCATTTTAAAAAAAGTTTCGGAGGAGAAGAAGTATACTTTCCCCCTTCTTATACAAAAATACTACTGCCTAATTTGGTTGGTTTAAATAAGAGTTACGTATTGTTATAATTGTATTATGCCGACACGAAAAAATATCCCCCTTCTTGTCGCAGGAACAATTGTAATAACCGTATTAGCGATTGTAACATTACTGTACTTTCTGAACCAAAAAATATTAAGTAGTAAAAAAACAACTACTCCCCTTGATACCGACATTTCAAGCAATCTTGTTCCTCAACCTACAACTCCTCCGGAAAAAGGTTTTCTGGAAGGTTCTTTATCCTTTCCTTCAGAAGGTATTCCGACCGACATGAAAGTTTGTGCGGAAAACTTGCAAGGACAAACAATTGCCTGCACAGACAGTCATATAAAGGATTCAAAATATACTTTTGGTGAAGGCTATCTACTCGAAGCCCCGATAGGACAATATCGTGTTTATGCTAATACAAACGATATTCTTTTTTATAAAGCTTACTATTCAGAGTTCGTAACTTGCGGACTTTCGGTAAACTGCACTTCACATAAACCAATTGTTGTTGAAGTCAAGAAAGGTGAAACAACAAAAAATATCGATCCACAGGATTGGTACAACCAAAAAACTCCGGCACAATAATAGGCAATCTACAGAAGGGTATTTAAGAAAAAAATTTATTCAGAATCAAAGAGGTAAAACCTATTGAAGAAAAATGAGTTGGAGAGTGAGAGATTTATGGACGGGCTATTAGCCAGGTTAACGAGTCCTTCGGACTCCCTAGCCAAAGCACTTGGCATCCATTTCTCTCACCCTCCGGCGCCCTGGCACGGCCCGCTGCGGTATCGCAATATTCAGTTGTAAACTAATTACTTAGTAAAAATGAAAAATCACGGAACACCTCCGGTAGGCGCGCATTTGCGCTGAGCGAATAAGATTTGAGGAGAGGAAATTCTCCGTTTGCACCCATCAACAAAGACGGGGATTGCCGAGAAAAAGTCCTCTCCTCGTGCCCGGGCCGACGATCTTTTACAGGTTAAAGCGAGTCGTTGTATTCAGTGTGCGCATGTCGCACCTCCTTTTAAATTCCGGCCAATTTTTGCCTTACTTTCTTGTTAAAGAATTGGACAGTGTGAGAATAATACACCAAATCCTATAATAAGTCAAGTTTAACTGGACCAGAATAGATTCGCGAACTTCTAGTTATCGCTTCTGATGTTTAGCTTTAAAACCACAGCGCAATTTATCTTTAAAAATTGCTAAAATTTAATCATGGTAAGAGAAACTGTTTGGGAAAGAAATTTAAAGAAGTTGGTATATATTTAAAAAGCCCACAGGAGGATATTCCTAAAATCACAAATCTTTTAAAAAAGAGTGGGTTAAATAAAGTATTGGATTTGGGTTGTGGAACTGGCCGTAATCTGATCTTCATGGCCCAAAACGGACTTAGCGTTTATGGTTTGGATAACTCGAAAACGGCAATAAAACTTACAAAAAGGTGGTTAAGGGGAAAAAAATTAAAGGCAAAATTTATATTGCAAGACATGGGAGGTAAACTACCATTTAAAGATAATTTCTTTGACGCGGTCGTTTCTGTCCAAGTAATTCATCATGCAAAAATTGAGGAGATTAGGAAAATTGTAAGAGAAATTGAAAGAGTATTAAAAATGCAGGGTCTTATTTTTGTTACAGTGCCCAAATTTAAAAATCAGGGATCAAGTTTTAAAAAAATTGAGCCAAATACATCTATCCCACTTGACGGAAGCGAAAAAGGATTGCCGCATCATTATTTTACAAAAGACGAGTTGAAAAGTATTTTCAAAAACTTCTCTATCGCCGATATCCATTTGGATAAAACAAATCATTATTGTCTATTGGGATACAGAAACTAATTTCTTTATCTTTTCTCTATTTTCTTCAATCAACTGCCTTTGCTCCGGCCAAAAAAAGGGTGGTAGTTTATTAAAGTCAAACCATTCAAGGACATGGTTTTCTTCTTCCTGTAAATTTTGGACACCGTTATGCTGATCTGTTAGAAATAGAAAATAATGAGTAGTTCTCCATTCAATACTTATTGTCCGGATACCAGAAAATCTTTTGAAGATTGACCAACTTTTGTGTCGTCTGATGAAGCATAAACAAGCACCCTCCATGTAGTTTCGGTTTCTCCAACTGGTACTTCTACTTTTACCTGTCCATCTGTTCCTGTTTTAAGAGCCGGATTCCAGTATAGAGTATCGCTATCCTTCAGAAATGCTTCAAATCCTCCGCCGCCTCCGCCGCCTCCGTCCCAATTATATGTTGCTATCCAAGTTAAGGACGAAGAAGAGTTGATGGAGCGCCTTCTGAAATAATAAAATGATGAATGAAGCGGAGCTGCAGCATTTTTTCTAAGGGCAAAGATTGCTTCATCTACTATTCCAATTCCAGCATCGACTGAAATGAAGTTTCCAGCTCTATCTTTTGTAGTTATTGTAATTATTGCCGTATCGCTCGGGTTATACTTTTCTTTGTCGGTTGAAATTTCAACATCGATTAATTTATGAAGGGCAGGCACGTTAAGGCTTAAACCCTCTATGAAATATTCTCCATTATAAAAGAAACTAAAAGTTGGAGTAGTTGAAGGTGAATAATCAGATATAACGTCAAATTTAAAAGTATTCGTGCCTTTTGAAAGTTTAATCCACTGAGGAATATATACCCTTCCTCTTTCAAAAGAACCAAAGACCACTAAATCGCTTGGCGAAATGACTTCAAGACTGGCAGGCTCTCCCACTTTTAGAGAGTTGCTGAAAGAAGTGATTTTCAGAACTGTCTGTTCGATTGAATTGTAACCCCAATTTTGATATCTATTCTGTCCTTGTTTGAAAAATTGTATCCCTTTCCTTGCTTCAACTACATTATTTAAAGAATCAAGAGTTTTAATTGAAATATAAAGATAATCATCGCTCTCAAGTGTCTCTAACTTTTCTTTAATAAGTCCAATTCCATTGTAGTCTGTCTTAACATTTCCTGATTTTATTATCTCTCTCTTTGAAGGTTTATTGCTCGAACCCCAACTTTCTTCAAAGATCTCGTAAGAAAATTCCTTTTCGCTTAATTTTTCTCCACCAAGATTCTCTGTATAAAAGGCGAGTGTAAACTCTTCATTATAAGAAATTCTATTTGGACCGGGTCGAAAGAAAACATTAAATTGCCCCTGATGGACAATGGCGTTTTTTGCAGCTGTAATATTATTTTCATTCTCGTCTTTCTTTTGAACAAGAAATGTTACCTCCTGACTTAATATAGATGTAAGATCCTTTGTCGAAAACTCAACCTGGGCTTCTCCGTTTTTGTCAAGCTGTATCTCTTTTGGTTCTCCGACTTTTTGTCCATAGTAATCCTCAAAACCTCCCGCTCCACACATGCCTCCCCAACCATTTAGTTTAAACGAGCTGTTGTAAACTGCTTTTTCGGTTTCGTAATAGTCACGACTATATATGGTAAGATTCACTGACTGATCTGCATAAGCCCTGCCATCAAAGTATTTACCTTTAATTTTTGCTAAGATTTTTTCAGAACGTATGTATTCACTTTTATCAACCTCTACTTCAAGTCCAAAGACGGGTTTTTTATATTCAAAAACGTCAAAGTAAGTGTAACCTCCTTCCGAAGAATATTTTTGTTTATCAAGAATAGTAGTTGCATATAGATATCGAGTGCCGTTAGCTATATCTTTCGGTATGTCAAATTCTCCATAAAATATTCCTTCCTCCGAAACATCGAACTCTTTGTCAAACTTGGAACTAGAATCGCCACCTAAATATACCCTAACTTTAGTTACATCCGGCAATTTATAAAGAGCGTCGTTATCTTTTCTTACTATTCCTCTAAAAGAAACTTTTGCATTACTTTTATAAATAGGCCGATCGGTATAAAGAAAAATCTGATATTTATTATTCAAACTCTGAGTTAGCTGTATTTCTGCCTGGCTGTTGGGAATTTCAACCGGAATAATAATTACTTCATTGCCCTTTTTCCCTATAACTAAATCAAGTCTTTCAGGATACGTAAATGGATATTCCTGTATTCCTGAAAGTGTATGAATTGCTAAAGTTTTCGGTTCGTCTTCAAGTTTATAGAAATTAATATCGATTCCACTTTCAGGTTCACCGCTGATTAAACTTTGAGCAGCTAGGAAAATTTTTTCATCATCCTGTCTTAAATGAATACCAATGTCGTTTAGGGAAACCCATGCGCTATTAGTTACCAAATCTCCTTCTAATGCCTGGAATAAATAGATTCCCTTTTCTCCTTTGAAATTTATTTTGTCGTTGTCTTTAACCTCTTTGTACTCTTTTATTAACTTTAATTTATCAGTATTTACAGATTTTTCTATATATTCGCCCTGCCTCGGATATCTGTAATTACTATCTTTCACTTTATAAATCAAACTTTCTAAAAGTAATCCTACGTCTGCTTTATAAATCCTAACCGATGGATATGATATGTCGGAACCCACCTTAAGTGTTATGTCTGTTCCATATAAGGCTTGAAAACTCATAAATTTACCTGACCACTCTTTGCTAGTAAAGGCAACCGTATTTGCTTCGTGACTGACAGTAAAATTGAAAGAATAATCACTGAGGAGTTTCTTCCCGTAATTACTGGGAAGTCCAGTTTTTAGAGAAACTGTAACATAAGCACCACGAGGTAAGGAAACCTCAGGCTCGAAGACTATCTCTTCCAAACTCGATCCTTGTTTAAGATTACCTTTTACATAAGGATTAATGTAAAAGTAGTCACCTATATGGTGTGCTGTTACGGGAAGATTGAACTTAACAATTATTTTTGGTTTATTACTTTTTGTTGTACCCCGAGGACTTGCAGAAATAACAGCTAAATAATCAATTCCTCGACTTTTAAATAGACTGTCTTTTTGTCTTAAACTTAAAAATAGATTTAATGAATAAAGCAAGAGTAAAATGACGGATAATAAAGCTACCTTCGAAAGAAAAGTTCTTTTTGTCAGAGGTATCTTTTTTAAAATTCTCGTTTTTATTAAATAAAAGATATTATTGGGAGAGATTGGATCTCCTGAAGGTTCAATTTGTTTCTGCATATCTTTATAGCTATTTTAATCCAAGGATAATCTGTAAACAATTAATATATTCGCTACTATGATGATTCGAATCATCATAGTGTAACTAAGCGTATTTTATGAGTCTTTTAATCTTTTCTCTATTTTCTTCAATCAACTGCCCTTGTTCTGGCCAAAACATCAGAGGCAAGTTATCTATGTTAAACCATTCGGTAAAATAGTCTTTCTCACCCTCCTGCAAATCAGGGTTTCCATGCTCTTGGTCCGTAACAAATAAAAAATAGTAGTATGTATTCCAGTAATTTTTCTTAAATGTGAATCTTTCTTTAATTCCAAGTTTCTTTATCAACTTAAGACTTTGCAGGCCTGTTTCCTCCGCAATTTCTCTCTTGGCCGCATTTAACTCCGACTCGCCTTTTTCTATCCTTCCTTTTGGTAAAATAAAGTCTGGAATTTTTTTATCGCCGACTAAGGCTATCATAACCTTTCCGCCTTCCCTGCGAACCACGATTCCACCGGCCATATCTTGAGTCGGAAAGTTTTTATTTTTGGGTTTTTTATACCAACTTTCATCAATTTTCATCGTTTTTTGATTTTAACCCAACAACTTCCTCAAGAGTAAATAAATCTCCTTTCTGTGACCAACTAATACAACATAAGCTTTACCCTTAAGTAACCTGTAAACTATTCTGTAATTTCCCACTCGCACTCTAAAGGCACCTTTATAACCGGACAGTTTTTGAAAATTTACTAAAATTCCTAATTCTAATTTTTTCAGTTTTTCAACAATCAAAATCTGTGTAACTTTGGAGAGCTTTTTGATTTGCTTTTTAGCTTGAGGGGTAACAACTACTTCCATTTATTCCAAACCCAGTTCTTTCACAAAGTCATCAAGACTAGTTCCTCTAGTATAATCTGCATCCTCTATAGCCTTTTTATCTATATAGTCTTCGACAAAAGTAACCAGTTTTTCAAAAATATCCTTTCCAACTACATAACCAGCTGTTTTATTTCTTTTCTTAATAGAAATGGGATAATCATCTGCAGCAGAAAGTACCGCGGAAGGATTTGCTTTTAGTTCGGAAATAGATACGCTTGTCATTGACTAATGATACCAAAAACAGGTCTTTTGTCAAGACCTGTTTAGAAGACGCTTATTATTATTTTCTTGTATTTCAAAGTAGGGTCTAATCACCTTAATTTTATTTTCTGTATCAACTCTAGGAACAATTGGATAAGAATTTACTTCTAGTCCCATATCCACGTCTTTCGGCTTACCCAAGGTCTCTCTAACTAGAACTGCACAATCACACACTGAAACCCGCTTTTTCATATCTTCAAAATCGTAAGGTTTATTTTCCAATATGCTTTTAATTGCCCCCGCACATTCATCGTCTTCGAGTCCCCTTTCACCAAGTCTCCCTAAAGCAACCAAAGACACAACTTTTGGTTTATTTTTACGAATATAATCCACTACCGCATTTAAGTTGACAAAAGAAGCTAAAACGGTGTCTTCAGATTTTGCTGCATCCATTATTGCTTGGGTCGCATTATTACTTCTTAAAACAATTCTCTTTCCGGTAAAATCTTCGTTAACAACTTCAGAGGGAGAATTTATGTGATGAAATGCGTCATGAGCCTGACCATGTTCTCCTTCTCCCACCAAAACAAAGCCTTTTTTCTCATAAGCGAGAGCTTCGTCCAGAGTTCTTACAGGAATAATTTCAACTGCACCTTTATCGAATAAAACGGGAATTGTCGTACAAGCTCTTAAAACATCTATTATTACCGCAAGGCCTATAGCGTTTTTCGCTCCTTCTATTGTAGAAAATATCTTTATTTCCATTTTTTCAACCATCTACTTTGCAAAACAGTTTATACTCGCATTCTTGTTCATCGCAAAGGTAACCGTGCGAACATTTGAAATCCGACTCTTCAATTTGTTTTCTATAATCCTCAATCATTTTCCTTGCTTCTAATAATTGCCCTTTGGTTCGTTTGGTCGAAACCGTTTGCGGAGTATCAAAATACATCAGTGTTAATTTGACCTCTTTAGGGTTTCTGCTAAACGGAGGCTCGGGAATTTCGGTTGCGGCTAATGCATAAACCGATAATTGCAAATCTTTATCTGCTTGGGATTGTGTAAGAGGAGTCGCGCCCGTTTTATAATCTATAATCTCTATAAAATCTTTATACTCATCTACCCTATCGATTTTCCCTCCCACCCTGAAGCCGTCCATCCGAATTGTAAAAGGTTGCTCCATGGTTACAGGAATTATTTTGGGGTCGAAATTATTTTCCAAATAATGTTTAATAAAACTCTTGGCTTTCTCATACGACCGATTTTCGTGAGATTTACTTAAATAGCCTTGGTTAATCCAGTTTTCGGCTAGTTTGGCTTCCATCAATTTCAATGTTGGTTTTTCTCCTCCCTTAACACTTTCGTAAAAGCCCTTCATTGTCGCATGGAAGGAATTCCCGAAACTTTGAGATGAGGTTGCCGGAGTGGGAAGTTTATAGATATACTTCAGCTTAAAATGTAATGGACAAACTCTAAAAGTCTCAATTTGAGAATAGGAAAGATAATCTATGTGGAACGATTGTGGGTAGTGAGTTGTGGGTAGTGAGTCAATGACGGGGGGTTTGTAATCCAAGAAACTTAATTGTTCACTTCCCATTTTTAACTTCTCACTACTCACGGTTTCCTCACCTAGTGCTTCAAAGATAAAGGGTGATAATTTTTTCTCACGTTTACCCTCTCCGTAGTAATCTGCGGCCGTTAAATACAGTCTTTCCATCGCCCGCGTCATTCCGACATAAAAGAGCCTTCTTTCCTCTTGCAGATGATAGTCACCTATCGGCAAAACCTCTTTTATAAGCTCGTCCGGGATAGGAATTTGCTCACGTCTCTCAATTGTGGGAAAGCGCTGTGAAACCAAATTGACGAGATATACTACAGGAAATTCCAATCCCTTGGCAGAATGGGCGGTCAAAATGTTAACTGCATTAATTTTTGTCCAATCAACGTCAGCTGCCAACGGCGACTCTCCAATTTCACTTGCAAGCTCGATCCAGTCAACTACCGCCAGAATTGTGGCATCCTCATGATCGACTTCATAAGTCTTCAGTTTATCGAAAAATTTTGAAATATTTGCAGCCTTTTTTTCGGCTTCGGAAGTATCAGGATTAAGAAGTTTAGTAAGAAGCCCAGAATCCTCTAAAAAATAATAAAGAAGCTGTCCGGCAGTTTCTTTTTTAATAAGTTTTATATGCCGATTCAAAATTTCAATAATTTTTTTGATCTTGTATTTGGTATCATCAGAAACATATATATCGTCGACCTTTTCAGTAGCCTCAAAAAGCGTGAGGTTTAAACGCCTTGCGTAATTGGAAATTTTCACCAAATCCCTCGCATTGATATCAAAATAATCAATTGATATTAATCGGTAAAAAGAAACCGAGTCGTCAAAATCATAAAGGACTTTTAAATAAGAAATTAAGTCAACTATTTCGGGTTGACGAAACAGCCTTCCCGGCCCCAAAAACTGATAGGGGATAGCGTTCCTGGCAAAGGCCCGAACAAAAGGTTCTGCGTGGTTATTCGCCCGAACTAAAATTGCAAAATCTTCCCAATCGTATTTTTTTTCTGAAGCTAGTTCTCTAATCTTTTTGGCAACGGCTTCTGCCTCGTTTTCGACCCTGTCTTTGTGAATAAGCTCGACCGGTTCTTCGTTTTTCGTTTTAACACTGACAAGATTTTTATCTATTCCCAACTTTGCTTCAAGAGTATCGGGGTTATTGTATTGTATTAGTTTGTAGGCTGAATCTAAAATCGTCTGGGTCGAGCGATAATTTTTGGTTAAAACGACAGTCTTGACTTTTTTGTAATCTTTCTTAAAGTACAAAATATTCGAGATCGCTGCACCCCTGAATTTATAAATGCTTTGAGAGTCGTCACCGACAACGGTTAAATTACCATTGTCTTTTGGCGGCGACAAAAGTTTCATGAGTTCATATTGTGCGACGTTGGTATCCTGAAACTCGTCTACCAAAATATACTTAAATTTTTCTTGGTACTCTTTGAGAACGTTCCGTCTATCTCGAAAAAGCTTCAGAGTCTTAACAATCAAATCCCCGAAGTCCATCAGTCCCTCTTTTACCTTTAATTCTTCGTATGTACGATATGCTTTGGATAGTTCGTCCCATTTAGCTATCTCTATTTGTAATTCCTCATTTTTTAATTTCGATTTGTCATTTTGATTTTGGACCCATCGGATGTAATCCGAGGGAGAAATGTCCTCATCTTGTAGCCTGCCAAAGTGTTGTATCATTCCTGACACAAATTTGGTCGGATTTCCCAGTGGTCGGAAATAACTTAGTTCATAGTTAAAAAGATTTTTTCGAACAAATTGGATGGTTTCGGCTTCGGTCATGAGCTTGTATTTTGGATTAAGTCCTATATGAAGACCTTCTTGTCTTAATATCCGGTCGCAAAATGAATGAAAAGTCGAAACCCACATTTGGGTATAGCCGTAGGGGAGTGCCACATCCACCCTTTCTTCCATTTCCCGCGCAGCCTTTTCGGTAAAAGTCAGTGCAAGTATTTCGGAAGCTTTTGCCAAATTCTTTTCAATTAGGTCTTTAATCCTTTCAGTAATAACTGTCGTTTTTCCGGTTCCTGCTCCGGCAATTATAAGAAGCGGTCCTTTTTTATATCTAATTGCCTCGAGTTGATCTTTGTTTACAGCCCATTTCAAAACCCCTTTTGAATTGGGATGCTCTAAGCTCCCGAAGGGTTTTTCAAACCCGACCAAGCTTAGCTTGGGAGGTTTTGAAATAGCTTCTAATTTCTTTTCCGTAGTTTCTGCCACTACACGATTATAGCTGATTTCAAAACTAACGAGAGTTTGCCGAAAATTCGAGCGAATGTTTTGAATTCAGAAACGTCGGACGACTGTTTGGACAATAGTAAAAATTCATAAGGACGAAAGAGATAATTATTTCACAATCGAAAATAGCTAGAAGAGGTATTAATTAACTGCTAAAATTCTTCTTAATATATGTCAAATGATCCTCAAGTCGAAACTGAATCTTATGGTTTCTCCTCTTACGAAGTAATCAATCCTGAAAAACCAAGTTCAATAAATTTTAATGCTGATACACTCTGGCGCGGCGATGATACACAAGCAGGAATCCGTGGTAATCTACTAATGGACCCTGATAATCAGAGGGTAATTTCTTCAATTGATTCAGATAATGAACTTAGAGGGCGCTTTGTAACGCGTTATCAAAATCTGTTGGGAAGTTTGGGCAATGCATGTCGTAATCTTGGTGTGGAACAACCGCAGTTTTCAGATTCTGACCGCAAGGAGCTGGTCCTAATGGCTTTCCGAATCGAGACAGACGGTACAGCTTATGCTCAACGCGTTAGAAGAGTGGCTGATCAACAATTTCCAACAGATCCGGGGAAGGCAAAAATTCTGGGAGATAAACAAATCCTTCATTATGTTGGAATCGAAGGAGCAATTATTCAACACCTAGCAGATAAGCAAAGGGGGCGTTCAGCCAGCGGAGAATTCAAGCTTATAGGAACAGAGTTATCTGAACAACAATTAGAAGAAGAAATTAATTCTTTAGTCAATGAACCATTATCTCCAATGGAAAAACCAAGATCCAAAGATGGTATGAATGGCAGGCGGGTAATAATATCTGGTGAGCCAAATTACATGTTCCAGGGAAGAACGTATGGTAAAGAGTTGTCAAAGAAAGATGAAGAATTATTTAGGGTCTATTTTCAGGTAGAAAAAGAGGATATCCCGAAAGTAGTTGGAATCCTTAAAGAGGTTGGCACAAAAAGGGGCCAAAGAGGAGAAGGATTAAATTTCAAATATCTTGCTGCAAAATTTGAGAAGAACGATTTTCCTACTGGAATGACCTCAGGTGTCTATAAAAATTTAACCGATGAAGATCCCAGAGTAGTTGTCTATTTTGAATCTAAAGACGAACGGGTTAAGTTTCTTAGAGAACTCTTAAGTGATGAAGGCTATCATAATCAAATTGTTGAGTTCTCGAATAAAAGAAGAAATCCCGACGGATCGTATAAGGCGCGTCGCCCAGGTAGTAACTCTTTTTTTGACTCCAAAACTGGTGAAGAATTACGTGCAATAAATTATACGGAAGGCGGTTTCTCGGAAGACGTACTTGATAGATATGGAGAACAATGGAGGGTGCATGTACGTGGATCTCCCACGCGTGCGTTAAATAACTAATATTTACTTTACTCTTCTAACTCCTTTGTTTCTTTTTTTATTCCCTGTCCCAAGCTCTGAGTCGAGGTTATTTTTTGTCCCAGTTGGGTAAAAGAAGTAATGACCGAACTCATCATGTTATAAGCGTTATTTAAGTGTTTTTGCAAAACACCCAAATTATCATATACCTTTGAATAATCTTTCTGAATCGCTCTAAGAATTCTGAAAACTTCGCGCGACTTTGCCTCCAAATCTTTACCCTCAAATGATAAAAGAAGTACTTGAAGGTGGGCATAAAGAGTATTGGGCGAAACCGGATAAACCCTTAATTTTCGAGCATAATTACTCAACTCTTGAATGTTCACGACCTCGTAATAAACCGCTTCCGAAGGGATATACATCAGGGCAAAATCCATCGTTCCTTCTTCGGGTAAGATATATTTTCTGGAAATATCTTCTATGTGTTTTTTAACATCCGATGCAAATTGCTTTTTACCGGCATTTCTTTGTACTTCTGTCTCTCCTTTAAGCATCAAATTAAAGTTTTCCATGGGAAATTTCGAATCGATACATAAAAGTCCGGCCTCTGTCTTTAAAACAGCATCGACTTTGACTCCGGATTTAAAGGGGTACTGCAGGTGAAATGCATTTTTGGGAAAAGTTTGGCCGATCATTTCCTTTAAAACTTCCTCGCCAAGTCCTCCCCGAAGTTTCGGCGACTGCAAAAACTCCTGCAGGGTTCTTATTCCTTTCCCGACCTCACTCATTTCTCCCAAATTCCTCTGTACTTGGGAAATGACCCTAGCTGCATTATCTAAGCGTTCATTTAAAGACTGGGTATTTTTCTGCAAAGAATCCAGTAAAGCTTTTCGGTCTTCCTTCGACCCCGTCTGGAGCATTTTTATAATTTCAAGAAGTTCTTCGGATGGCTTTTGTTTCTCTGCTAAGTCAGAAAGTTTTTTATTGATAAACCAAATTACCAAACCCAATCCCAGAACAAATATTATGAGAGTTAAAGTTGCATCCATATTTTGTAATTTTACCATTCGAATAGGTTACAATGAAACTGTCGAGCCGAGCATGAGAAAGGAAAAACGCAAAAAAGAAATTAAGTTAAGAAAAAATTTCTTTGTTACCCTACTGGTTATAATTACGCTTTGGATATTTGTTGCCACAACTATCCTTTTTGTGGATCCCTCGGACTTCGGAGCAGTCCCACTATTTTTTCTTCTAATCTTTTTAAGTTTGTTTTTTACGATTTCTACGATTCTTATTCATACAAGGGGGGGATTAATAATTGCATCTACCGTAACTATCTTTTTAGCTCTTCGCTATTTGGGAGTAGGAAATATTCTTAACTTAGTTTTACTGGCTGCCCTTGCTGCAACTATTGAGGTATATTTTTCCAAAAAGGGCTAAATATGACTCTTGACAGGTAACTTAGCCTTGTTATACTGCACATATTATCTTCCTTAATTATTACCTGCCAATTTAATTAAACAAAGCAGGATGAGAACATCAGAAAAAATTTTAAATCCCTCTTTAAAGAAAGAAATTCTGAGAACTTTTTGCCAAACTATTGCTGATTTAAAGGATGCCGAGGAAGCAGATGTTTTTTTTAATGATTTCTTAACCGATACGGAATATGAAGCGTTTGCAAAAAGATTAGCCATCGCCTACTGGCTGAAAAAAGGAAGAAGCTACAATAACATCAAAGATAATTTAAAAGTTTCGAGTGCAACTATCGCTTCAGTACAGCAAGTGATGGATAAGGAAGGATTTAAGCTGGGAGTAAAAAAGATGGAAGCGGAAGAATGGGCAAATCAGTGGTCTGAAAAAATCAAGAATTTCGTTAAAAAGCGACAAGAGTAAACTGATCCAATCCAATGTAGAAACCTCCGAATGGAGGTTTTTTATTTTTTGCAGGTATAATTACTTAGATGACAAAGAAAAAGTTTTACATTACAGCTGCCATCCCTTACGTAAACGCTTATGTACATCAACGTGAATATTTGCTAACATAGATTATGCCCTCCTCATTCTTCACTCCAGTGCAATTAGAACGTTGGTATATCCAAGGTCATTTATCGACTTATGATATAGCAGCTAAGTCTGGATGCGACTCTAAAACCGTTTACTATTGGTTAAAAAAGTATAAAATTTCGACACGACCGAGGAAAATTGTTTCGACTAACAAAACAGCTCTTGAAAAGCTTTACAAGTCAGGGTTTTCATTAAAAGAAATCGGTAAGCAAATCGGTTGTACGCCATCTGCGGTACTAAGAAAGTTTAGAAAATTCGATATTAGTACTCGATCTCCGTGGGAAGCCAATACGTTCCACATTAAATATAAATTTTCTAATAATTTATTAGAAAAGGCATACTTAATAGGATTTCGCATTGGAGATCTGAATGTTGCACAAAGATCACCCATCTCATCTATAATTGTAAAATCTAATACAACTAGGGTAGAGCAGGTACTATTACTAAAAAAACTTTTCTCAAAATATGGACCGGTTTGGATTAGTCGACCCAAAAGCAAGCCGAGTGTATATCATTTTACCGCCACAGTGAATAACTCATTCTCTTTCTTGCTCACAAAACACTCCTCAATCCCAAGATGGATTGTCCGATCAAAAAAATTATTTTTTGGATTTCTTGCAGGCTATTCGGACGCAGAAGGATCAATTGGTGTCTATAACGGCCGGGCTACTTTCAGAATTGGTTCATATGATAAGACAATACTCGACCAAATTCATCAGTTCCTACAAAAAAACAGAGTCAAAAACACTATTCTCTTGGAGACAAAAGCGGGAAGACATGGTGAAAGAATACATAACGGTGATTTTTATAGGGTTAATATTAGAGATAAACAGGCTATCAATTTGTGTTTAACTCAGCTTCTTCCCTATCTAAAACACAAAAATCGAATAAGATGCGCAGAGTTAGCACTAAAGAATGTTCAATCTAGAATGTAATTGATTATAGCCTCTGATAAAATACGTGTATGTCAAAATTTTACGTCACTACGCCCATTTATTATGTTAATGATGTCCCACATGTGGGACATGCATATACTACTTTAGCAGCAGATGTTATTGCTCGTTACTACAGGTTGCAGCTCGGTAAAAACAATGTCTTTTTTCTTACCGGCACAGACGAGCATGGACAGAAAGTAGCTCAAGCCGCAGAGGAAAATAAACAAACTCCTAAAGAGTATGCAGATTCCGTTGCTCCAAGATTCAAGGAAGCCTGGAAATCTCTCAAAATATATTACGATTATTTTATTCGAACCACAGAAAAACGACACGAGGCAGTAGCATCCCAACTTCTGCAAAAAATTAGAGATAACGGATATATTGTAGAAGGGGTCTACAAAGGGTGGTATTGTGTAGGCTGCGAGAAGTTTCTGACTAAAACAGAACTAGTAAACGGAAGGTGCCCACTTCATATTAATAAAGAACCTGTATACCAAGAAGAGAGAAATTATTTTCTTAAACTCAAGGAGTTATCAAAAGTTATCTTGGAAAAAATAAAAAGTGGAGAATACGAAATTCATCCAATCTCCAAAAAAAATGAAATACTTTCCAGACTCGAATTAGGGGTAGAGGACATTTCCATATCTAGAGAGGGAGTCTCATGGGGAATTCCTGTACCTTGGGATAAAAACCAAACAATTTATGTGTGGGTCGAAGCTCTTATGAACTATTATTCTGCAACCCAATTTTTAGACGGGAAAAAACGCTTTTGGCCTGCTGATTTGCATATAGTTGGCAAAGACATTCTATGGTTCCACAGCGTAATCTGGCAAGCACTTCTAATTGCAGCAGACTTACCGCTGCCGAAACACATTTTCGCTCACGGTTTCTTTACAATCGACGGACAAAAAATGTCTAAATCTTTAGGTAATGTAATTTCACCGAAAGAACTAATTGTTCGATACGGTGTTGATGGTACAAGGTATCTTTTACTTTCTGCAGTAAAGTTTGGTTCAGACGGCGATATAGAGTATTCAAAATTCGACGAAAAATATAATGCCGATCTAGCAAACGGACTAGGGAACTTGATTGCCAGAACTGCAAAGATGGCAGAGAGCGTAAATCTACCAGGTAGAGAGCTGAAAGACATTAGCCTAAACATAGGAGTAGCTATACAGTTAGTCAAGTCAGACGTAAAAGAATTCACACGCGCATTAGATCTTATTTGGAAGAAAATTTCCAAAGCAGATAAATTTATAAACGAGAACAAAGTATGGGCACTGGAAAGAAATTTAAAAATTTCTGCATTAGAAAAACTAACCGATGACATATTACAAATCGCAGCCGATTTAAAACCCTTCCTTCCCGAAACTGCAGAAAAAATTGAAAGGCAATTTAAAGGTCCTGAAATAAAATCAGAAAATCCTTTGTTTCCAAGATTATGATGAGTTTTTCCCTAGCTTGCATCTACTAACTATTAGCAACTATTGATATGTTTCGAAATTTTATTATCAAACACGAAAAAAAAGTCTTGCGGATCCTCGAGATTCTGCCGGGTTTTACCTCGTGGAATATTATTCTCTTTCCCTACTGGGGAATTTTTGTCATTCCGGAGGTTGTTGCTTACTTTATACTAGGCTTCAATATTTATTGGTTTTATCAATCTTTAACCATAGCAATAACCTCAACCATATCCCATTTGCGAATACAGGCTTCAATGAATTTCGATTGGCTAGGGGACCTGAAACAATTTCCTGACTGGGAAGAAGTACACAATATTGTAATTATCCCAACATACAAAGAACCCCAATATATTTTGGAAAGAACCATCGATTCATTGGTTATCCAAACATTACCTAAAAAAATGATAACGGTAGTAGTTGCGCAGGAAAATAGGGCACCGGATGAAGACAAAATAATAAAAATGAACAATCTTGAGAAAAAATATAAAGGGGTATTTGCTAACTTTTTTGTAGCTCTTCATACCCTAGAACAGGGTGAGGTTGTCGGAAAAGCATCGAACGAAAGATCCGCAGCCATTTGGGTCAAGAATGAGTTGGTCGATAAAAGAAAAATAAATATCGACTATTTAACGGTTACCAGCTGCGATGCTGATCATAAATATCATCCCAACCATTTTGCCGCACTAACTTATAAGTTCTTGGATAATCCGGATAGATACTTGCTTTTTTGGCAACCGGCAGTTATGTTTTACAATAACATTTGGGAACTGCCTGCAATCACCAGGGTTCCCAACACCTTGATGTCCATCTGGAATCTCTCGCAACTTCCTCGCCGTGACCGACTCATTAATGCTCAAAATTACTCACTTTCTCTAAAGTTACTTCACGAAGTTGACTACTGGGACGCTGATAAAATTCCTGAAGATTGGGGAGTGTTTTTCAAAGCCTTTTATAAAAAGGGTGGGAAAGTCGAAGTCGAACCGCTTTATTTACCGCTTTTTGCCGACGCGGCATTGTCTTCCTCATTTTTAAAGACCTTGAAAAATCAATACGAGCAGATTAAAAGATGGGCGTGGGGAGTATCGGACGATCCTTGGATTATTAAAAATTATTTCTTGACCCCGAATGTACCCTTTTTGGATAAAACAATGAGGCTCATCACAGTTATCTGGGCACATTTTTTATGGCCTGTGAACTGGTTTTTAATTACAATCGGGTTAACTCTTCCTACTCTTATTAATCCCGCGTTCGGAAGAACTGCGCTTGGTTATAGTGTTCCCAAGGCTTCGTCTTTAATATTGACCGTCGCCCTGGTCTTTTTGGTTATCATGCTTATCTTTGACTATATTTACAAACCGAAGCGTCCGGAAAATTTCCCTGTCTGGCGAGCGCTTTTGACTCCCTTGGAATTCGTACTTATGCCTGTTGCAGGATTTTTCTTTTCGGCTTTACCCGGTTTGGACGCTCATACAAGGCTTATGCTTGGAAAATATTTAGAGTATCGGATTACTGAAAAGGTCTGATGCTGAATATAAAACCCCCAACATACAAATTCTGCCCTCTTTGCGGGACTAAATTATCTTTTAAAGAGGATGTCGACAAAAAGAAAAGGAAAATCTGCCCCAAATGCGGTTGGGTCTATTATCCTCATGTTTTTTCGTCTGTTCACGCGATTATATTTAAAAAGGGCAAAGTCCTTTTAGTAAGAAGAGGAATCCCACCTCATTTTCAAGAATGGAATCTTCCTGCGGGTTTTATAGATTTCGGAGAACATCCAATCGACACCTTGAAAAGAGAGATCAAAGAAGAAACCGGATTAACTCTAATAAAAGCAAGGTTTATTAAAATAACGCAGGCAGATGATGATCCGCGAGCTCCCGGTCACTTTAGACTTTTTTATAAAGTGGTCGCTAAAGGCAAATTAAAAATAAAGGACCGAACAGAAACCACAAACATCGATTGGTTCAAATTAAATAAACTACCAAAAATTGCATGGAGACAACACGAAGAAATAATTAAAAAACTCCAATCACTCTCCCCTAGCGAAAAATAGAGAATTCCTATAGTAGTTACCTACTTTTATAAGAGTCCCCTCTTTTTAATCTCCTCTAAAATTTTTCCTCCCAACGGCCGGCAGTTACAATTTTTTGCATGCTCCAAATGCCACTTAATTCTCTGCTCAAGAGTCGGGTTTTTAGGCATCCTGTTTGCCCTATGCCATTTTGCGTTTATCTGCATTTTATTTATCCGTTATACCCTGATAAAGGCTAATCCCCAAAATTCCTGCTAAACCCCACAAGAAGGGCAACCATAAAGGGAAATTAGCTACGTCTTTATAAGTGTATGTCCAGGGTCCGCTTAACATAATAAAACTCTCGACAGAAGTTCCCGTCAAACCACTGACAATAAAGAGTATAAATTCTTTTTTAATCGGTATAATTTTATGTTTTAAATATGCCGTCATAAGCAAAAACAATATTAGTATAAAAACTTTTTTCCATATAAGAAAAACAAGAATCATTCCTAGAATTGTAAAACCAAGGCTGTATAGAATTTTCTTAGTATTCATCATTTTTTCACAGTTATCCACAATTTTTTAAAAATATGTGCGAATGTGAAAATCTTACTATCTAATCTCTTTTAGGCTAAGACCGGCATCCACAACAATATTAGTTCCTGTTATTGCATCATTTTCGGCAACAGCTATAACGGCATGGGCGATTTCTTGAGGTGTAATAAAACGCTTAAGAGGAACTCTCTCCTCATATTCTTTTTTCTCTTTTTCCGAAGAAAGATTCCACATGGGTGTTAACGTATGCCCCGGAGAAATGCTGACAACACGAATTCTTGGAGCAAGCATTATTGCCAAGTTTTCAGAAAAAGTGTTCAAGGCTGATTTTGAAATCGAATAAGATAACGACTCACCATAATAAGCAACACCCGGTTTTCCAGCAACTGATGAAATATTTATTATCACTCCACCTCCATTCATCATCCTTAGGGCTTCGCGGCTACACTCCACAGCTCCGAATAAATTTACATCCATTACCTCTTTCCATTGGTGCGTGTCGAGCGGATCTGTATAAATTCTTTCTACTCCCGAGACATTCACGATAACGTCCAGGGAAGAATATGTCTTCCGAATTTCGTCAAACATTAGTTTTATTTCCTTTAATTTTCTGAAATCCGCAGAAACACTAATACACTCAGTCTTCTTATCGCAAAGCTCTTTTCTAATACCTTCGATAGTGGCTTTGTCTTTGGAGTGAAGAATAAGACGACATCCTTTTCTGGCAAACTTTCGCGCAATCGTTTTCCCAATTCCACCAGAAGCACCGGTTATCAGCACGACCCTATTTTTCAGTTGCATTAATTGGTATTCTACTACTAATCTAAATCTTTATCGATTTCTTCTACCAAATAATCCAAAATTTCTTCTTTTTCGTTAAATAAAAATGAAGCCTTAATTTTTTTTCCTTTCAACACCTGGGGAAGCCATAAAATGTCATCAGCCCACATTTCCTTATAAGGGATTTTTTCAAAAGGACACCAAAAAGGAGCCATTTCCTCACTCTCCTTTGGCTCTCCACGCCATTTTTTTGCCTCGAAAACAACAACTTGCTGGTTCCAGTCGAAATTATGGATGAAATAAAAATCCAAAATAGCAACTTGCTTTAACGAACCAACCTTAACTCCAATCTCCTCAAAAGTCTCTCTTTTGGCAGCTTTTCTCACGCCCTCACCGTCATTAACCTTTCCTCCGACTCCGTTAATTTTCCCTTCGGCAAACCCCCTCTTTTTTCTGGCTAAAAGTATTTCTTTTTCTCGGAACAAAAAACATAAAGTTGCCTGCCTTAAGGGTTTTTTAACTTCCTTTTTGTATTCGGAAATTTTCATTTAATGTTATACTTGCCTAGATTAAAATTTTCGGAAGCCAGCGAGGAACTTTGTTTAGATAATTTTCATAAGGCTCACCAAGTCGCCTCACTAATTGCGGTTCCTCCCACTTTACAACTAAAAGGTGAAAACCCATTCCTGCTGAAACTATATAGAGAAGGATGGTCGGGTAACCAAATAATAAAAACTCTCCCAAAAATATCAGCGAGTGTCCTACATACATCGGGTTTCGCACATATTTGTACGGACCCTTGTGAATCAATTTGTTGGTTGGCTCGACTGGAACGGGGGTTCCTTTCCCGAAAAATTTGAATAAGTTAAATAGATACAGGTCAGTTAGTAAAACACAGATAATTATTAATACGCCCAGTACTCGGAGAGGAAGATAAGTAAATCTGGGTAGACCAAAAAAATCATTTAATAAAATAAAAAGGTATGGTAAAAAAATCCAAAGTCCGCCGGCATAAACTATTGCCATTAAAATAGTTTTAACTTTCATGTCTTTAGTCTAGAATTTTTTGAAACACTTGGATTTTCCTTTGAAAAATTTTATAAGTAACTCTTTATGATCAAAGGCAATTTCAAAATTATCTAAATCCTCCAAAGACACAAACATAATTTCACTGTTTTCTTCGTTAAGTGAAATTTTACCTTCAAAACCACCCTCAAAATATCTTACGTCCCAAAATTCTCTTGGAAAAGATTCCTTATCCAATTCTTCTAAATAGAAATGGGGGTCAAATTCGATACCGAGTTCTTCCTTCACTTCTCGTATAATTGTTTTCTCCGGAGTTTCGTTCCCATCCGGCTTACCACCAATCAAAGCCCAGGTCCCAGCACCTTTTCCTTGCGCTCTTTTTCCAAGTAAAACCCTACCTTGCTCATCCAGAATAATTGCACGGACAACTTTCTTTTTTTCTTTTTTCATAACAGTTTCAAGGAACCCCTGAATTTTCAATTCAGGGAGGAATTGAACCTGATATATCATCCTCCCTCCGGGGAAACCACGAACTCAAATTCGTGGAGGATGTTATTAAAAGCGATTATATCAACTTTTAGTTAAAAGGTGTTTTTGGGCAAAGGTGTGTGCGTGGATCGTGTGGAATTGCATCTGGCTTTTATGCAGACGCAAAAATCGCCACGACGCGCGACCAAGGCATTAATCGTCTCTAATTACCAAACTCCGTGCAGGTATCTAACCTGCTCAAATTTTTCCTGCACGGAGTTTTCCTTTTAAACATAATACTGAAGTCACGGGGTAAGGTTTTTAGCTTTTTACTGCAATCACACTTATTTCTATCTTTGCCCCCAAAGGTAATTCCCTTACACATACAGTTTCCCGGGCTGGATACGGTTCACTTAAATAACTCGCGTAAACTTCATTTACATCTTTATAAAAAGACATGTCGGTTACGTAAATTGTTGTTTTAACTACATCGGAAAAATTTACTCCCGCAATTATCAAAACACCTTCCAAATTTTTCATCACTTGGTGTGTCTGGTCTTTAATAGTTCCTTCAAGAAGTGTTCCGTCGGGGGTTAAGTGTATTTGGCCGGATGTAAAAATTAAATTTCCCCTTTGCACATATGGAGAATAAGGACCTTTTGGCATACTCATTACCAAATTATATCAAAAAACCGTGGAGGGGCGGATTAATAAAAAATATTTTCTAACAGAAGTTCTTTGTTAGGCAATAAATTTTCCAAAATAGTTCCTGAAGAAATTTCGATATCCACGGAAAAATAATCAATAAATTTAATAAAATTATTACGATCGCAAATCCATAGACAAAGAGTCTGGTCTCCCGTCCGCTTCCCCACTTCTTACTTATCTGCCACAACATCAAAAACATAAAGCACCCGAAGACTAGCGAAAAAGCGATGTCGTGACTCAAACCCAAAGAAACTAATGAAGACGCTGCCGCAAAAAGAAAAAGTAATATTTTCGGTGCTGAAAAAAATCTCAATAGTCTTAGAAGGATATTTGAAACCGAATTTATAGGACTTGATTGTGAAGGATAATTATTAATTTTAACTCCTTTCCTTTATCCAATTAGATTTTACAACATAAATTTTAGAATATTATTCGAAGTTGCAGAGTAAAGAAGAGGTGTTATGGTTTGCGAGTTAATTTAGATATTATCAGGCCGGTTAATCCCCCAATTATTCCAAAAATCAGAGGCGTCAAAAACCCAACTGCAAATATAGATCCGGAACCATACTGAGGGTATTGGGGTACACCCGTTTGTTGCCTTAATGATGAGTTGAACAAAACCTCCAAACTTAATAATTTCGGGTAAATGAATTGTAATACAATACCCAACAAGATCCCAAATAAAATTCCAACAGCAACGGACTTAGACATAAACAATTATACAGAAGCGGGAGGAGATGGGTACTTCTAATCTTTTATCTTATTTAATTTTTCGATTGCTTTTTTGTAAAGAGGTTTTGCAATTTTCTTTGCTTTCTCGCTTCCGATTCGATTAAACATGTAGTCAAACTTTTCTCTCACTTCATCCTTTGTGAGTTGGTCAGGAATTCGGGAAATAAACATGTCGACATTGATTTCGAGAAAACTTAAGGAATCGGCGTCTCTTAGAAAATCGGCCTCTCTCCATCCTCCATGCTCGTGGTGGCTTATCAATTTTGAAATCTCTTTGATCATACTCTCGGCTGCTCCTTCCTTACGAAGAAATTCCGAAACAAAGCCAGCGGAGCGCTCCGAGTGCCACTTGTCATACACAGGATCATCCCATTTCGCACCTTTCCCTTCAGGTGATGGAGGCTTTCCGCCCTTCTTGTAAGCTCTCTCAATATCATGAGAAATAGCTGCAATAATCAGAGCATCATCTGCCTCGGGATATAATCTTTTAACCCAATATCCTGTCCTTACCAAATGGCCTGCATTAGAATAAATTTCTTCAACCCATTTTTGAACTTTATTTACCAAACTCTTATTCATTCTGTTTGAAGTATATCAACCTTTCGGAAAATCCAGAAGCCGCGCTTGCCCGCCTCTGGTGGGGAGGAAATGGGTTCTACTTGTGCTATTCTGAATTTACATGTATAAAGTGAGTTTTTACACTTTTTCTGGAAATGTTTCTCCTATAGAGGAATACTTAAACTCAATCGAAGAATCTGTAAGAGCTAAAATATTAACAAAGATACATTACATTAAAGTATTCGGTTTGGCCAGAGATGTTCCAGATTTAAAAAAGATCACAAATACACCTTTATGGGAAGTTAGGATTCTAGGAAAAGATAATATTCGTATCTTTTGCATATCTTTGCCATACAAAGAAGTAAAGGTTTTACATATTTTTGCTAAGAAAAAACAAAAGACTCCAATAAAAGAAATAAAGCTCGCCTTAAGCAGGTATCAAGAAATCTTGGCAAGAAGCACTTGACATGCGATATCTAAAAAGATATCATCATCTAATATGAAAGATAAAACTTTTGATGACTATCTGAAAAAGCAACTAAAAAATCCTAAGTTCAAAAAGGAGTGGGATAAATTACAACCCCAATTCGAGATTACAAGAGAGCTTATTAAAGCTCGTATTGAGGGAAAAATATCTCAGCGAGAACTTGCCAAAAGAGCCAAGACAACTCAAGCTGTTCTTTCTAGAATTGAAAATATGACCGTAAGTCCTTCAATTGGTTTACTCCAAAAAATCGCTTCAGCTCTCGATAAGAAGCTCGAAATCAAATTCACTTAAAATTCTGAACCGCGGAGGAAATGGGTCTTTCCCCACACACAAAGCTAATTTGAAGAAAGTCTCGATTTCGCCATCTCGATTCTCTTTCCTGGATAAATATTCCAGTGAAGTAAAAATCTTCCTAAACTTTTTTCCGAGCTAAATAAATTCTTATCTGTGGCGTTTTTGAATTTTTCTTGTGCTGTTATTACACCTTCCGGATTATCAACTCTTTCGATAGAAAATTTATCTGCCTGATATTCAATAAGCCAACGAATTGCCTGAATACACAAAAGGCCTGAGACTATCGCCAATAAAAACCCTCCGAGAAAATTTAATTTATAAAAGTAGATAAAAAGTATTCCGCAGATGAGAATAGACAACTCGATAAGAAATGCTTTTAAATTGTGCCATAAAACACAATGCCCTGCTTCGTGCAAAATCACCCATTCCAATTCGTCTTTGTTTAAAGCTTTATACAAGCCCTCTGACAATATCATCTTTGGCCAGAAAGGAAGTCCTGCCATCATCCCGTACATCTTTTCATCGCGGAAAAGTGTAACACCGGAAAGTTTTAAACCGGTCTTCTTTAGGACAGTTTCATATACCCACTTATCTTCCAGTTTTTTCCTTCCAACTTTTCCTTTCCCAAAAGCAGAAACAAAAGTAAAAAGTTGAAACCAATTTGCAACAATAAGGAAGGTTGGAGAAAAAATAATATAGCTCGCCATCATCAAAATTTTACTCCGAAGCTAAGTCTAGGACAAATTATTTTTTAACTTTCTTCCACTTTTTAAAGTCTGCCACCTTATTTGGATCGTAATCCTTGTTTATTATTCCCTCAAACCAATCTTTATAATTTTTGGTGTCACTTAACTTTATATAATTTAAACTATCAACCACCTCCATTGGTAGCAACTTAGCGTCTTTTACTAAAAACTCGGAAAGCATCTTTTTGTAAAAATATTCTGCGAATTTGTTTGACGGAAATTCATTTAAATCTTTTATACCAAACCATTTGTAATCTGTCATTTCTCCCGTCAATTCCTGTCCTTCATACTTTGCTGAGAAAAAATACATAAAGGCTTGTTTGTCCTTAATTATTAGTTGCTTTATCTGATATAAACCATCAGGCATCAACTCAAAACCAAGCTCTTGTCTTGTTTTTCTTTTAATAGCATCCATGAAAGTTTCAAACTGATAAATCTTTCCTCCAGGTAATCCCCACCTTCCTGGTGCCCACTCCCAAGTCTCTGGACGTTTTGCCATAAGTATTTGATTGTCTACTGTTTTCAACAATAAATGAGCGGAAACTGTGATATGGTAATCGTATCGAGGATCCTTGACCTTCATCATTTAAATTTTACTCCGAAGCTAATTTGAAGACAAATATATTGTATAATCCGATAAGTGGAAGTGATCAAAAAGGAATATCATATTTTCGCTCCACAGACTAAGGTATGGGATACGCTCACCAATCCTAAGACAATTGAGGCGTGGGGCGCAGTGCCCGCAAAGATGACCGATAAAAAAGATTTTAAGTTTTCTCTTTGGGGCGGATCAATCCACGGGACCAACCTTGAAGTTATTCCCGAAAAAAAGCTTGTTCGGGAATGGTACTCGGACGACGATCCAGAAACAGCCACAAAAGTTACATTCACTTTAACCCATAAGGAGGGCTGTACTACCCTAAAATTAACACACTCCGGAGCTTCATCAAGAAATTTCGACTCAATAGATAAAGGGTGGGATGATTATTACCTAGGAGAAATTAAAAAATTATTAGAAAAATCAAACTAATCAAACGGGGATAACTTGAAGACAAATTATTTGATTTTAATAACTACTTTCCCCCGGGGAGAATTTATTTTCTGATAAGTAAATGCTTCTTTTACTTCAGTCAAAGGAAATACTTTGTCTATATTCACTTTCATTTTTCCACCGTCCACAAGTCCTGCTACCCGAGACAAATTTTTTGTCTGAGTTTTCGTATTTTGACCGATTACAGTTACGCCGTTCCTTTTTGCTAATTCCTCACTGGGTTGTCCTAACATTGAAACAAGGATTCCTCCCTTTTTCAAAACTAAAAATGATTTATTCGTCGTTTCCCCGCCAACCATGTCATACACGGCATCAAAATCGTGCAGCATTTCTTCAAATTTCTGTTTTTTGTAGTCAATCACTTCATCAGCACCTAACTCCTTCGCAAATGTAGCATTGTCCGTGCCAACTGTGGTCGCAACATACGCACCAATTGATTTGGCAAGCTGAATTGCCAAGTGCCCTATCCCCCCGGCTCCCCCGTGAATTAAAATTTTCTGCCCTGCTGCAAGTTGCATATGCTCTTCAATTGCCTGCACCACACTGCTCCCTACCAGAGGAAGAGCCGCAGCCGTCTCGAAATTAATCTTGGGCATCCGCCCAGTGTTAACCACATTGGCTATGGCCAGTTCCGCCAATGAACCGGTTCCTCCATTCACAACATTTGCCGATCCGAATACTTTATCCCCCAGCGCAAAATTGGCCACTCCTTCCCCTACCTCAGAAATAACACCGGCAAAATCTCCTCCAGGTGTAAAAGGCAATTCAATTGGCATCATGTCTTTAAGAGAGCCTGACATGACAGCCACATCAAGCGGATTGATACTAGCTGTATAAACTTCTACTAAAATCTGGCCTGCTTTAGGCTCGGGTTTGACAACTTCATTAATTGCTAAAACTTCCAGCCCGCCGTAAGAACTTACCTGAACCGCTTTCATGATTTTTACATTATAACAAATTACTCTTAGCGTTAATTTGAAAGACGTCAAACGTCCCTAGGACAAATTTTGTCCTTGACAAAATTATCATGTACATACATAATATGTACAAATGCGTGTATTGCCGAAGACCGTATCTTTCGAATGGGACAAAGGCAATCTAGATAAAAGTTACGAAAAACACGGCACCACACCAAAAGAAGCAGAAGAGATTTTTGTCAGTGAGGAACTTTATGTTCTTCCCGACGTAAAACATTCTCACAAAGAAAAAAGGTTTATCGCTCTAGGTAAAACCCAAGAAGGTAAACAATTATTTGTAGTTTTTGTAATAAGAAAGGAAAAGATCCGTATAGTTTCAGCAAGAAAAATGCACAAAAAAGAGGCTCAAAAATATGAAAAGGTTAAAAAAGATTCCAAAGTTTAAGTCAGAAAAAGAGGAAAGGGAGTTTTGGCAGAATGTCGATTCTACCCAATACGTGGATTACACGAACCTTGAGAAGTGGTCTTTTCCAAACTTAAAACTTACATCCCGTTCTGTGACAATAAGGATTCCTGAAACTATTATAGAAAAGGTAAAAATCAAAGCCAACAGAATGAACATGCCATATCAAACACTCATCAAACAATTTATTTACAAGGGCTTGGGAATTAACCTTTAAATTACTCTTTTAATACTCCGTAGCTAATTTGAAGACAAACGTTTTTTCATTATTAGATACCTGTTAAAAGCTTCTATAAACCCGGGAGGAAATTCTTTTGGATTTTCTTTCAACATCTTTTCTACTCTCTTTAAATCAAACCATTTTCCTCCACTCAGTTCTTTCTTGTTCGGCATTATGTCTCCATTAAAAACAGTTGTAAAAAGTGTACTAAATTCTTTAAGAATCATTCTCTTAAACTCTTGCTCTAAGTATCCTTATTGGAACTTCTCCTCTGAAGAAACAACTCACCCATACTGTTGAAGACAAATGTCCTAACAATTCTTCGTATTAATCCTTTTTGAAAAGCAATTTCTTTATCTTCCGAACCAATTACTTCGTCATTTTCGTCAACAATTACTATTTTCGACATAATGAATTTATAACAAATTCCCAGAACCTAATTTGAAGACAAATGTGCAATAAAATACTATACTACCTTTATCAAATCTTATGAAGATAACATTCCTAAAAAGAAGTAATAAAAAATTAAGCGAGTTTAAAAAACACGAATGGGAGTTAGTTCATCTGGAACACTATGGAAAAAAATTGGATTGGAATTATTGGGACGTTAAAAAGATCAGGATTAAAGTAGAAGATAACGGCAAAATTGTTGGGGGGTTGGCCGGCCACACCATGGCTGGTGTATTTTATATTGCTGAATTAATAGTTGATCATAATGAAAGGGGCGCAGGTATAGGAAAGGCGCTAATGGATAAAGCTGTAAAATACGCGAGAAAAAACAATATACATCTTTTGTATTTGGAAACTGGAGAAGATTGGAGAGCTGTAAAGTTCTATGAGAAATTAGGGTTTAAAAAAGTTACACTCTTAGAAAAATTCTTCAGTAAGAAAAACTTCTGGCTAATGATAAAGTATTTGTAATAATTTCCGAAGGTAATTTGAAGGACGTCAAACGTTCCATGGACAGACTTATCTTTTAACTTATTGTCAATTTCCTAAAATTTTATTAAGATTAATTCCTGTGAACAAGGCATTACTAGTAATAATCGTTATATTACTTCTTGGTGGAGGAGCTTTTTTTCTTCTTCGTCAAGGGCCGCGCCAAAATATAACTTCTTCAAATGACGATCAAAACGAAACTTTAAATATTAATAACTTTTCAATTCCCAAAAAAGCGGCTCATTATGAAAGTAATACTCCGGAACACGGAGCAATTCTTGCGGGGGCTCCAGTTTTTGTTGTCATCAATTTTAATTTTGATCTGGCTGCCCCGTCTGAAATCATTGTATATTCAAGCGGCGTAAAAAATCCAAAAACAGGAACAACGTCGCCAATAGATATAACGAGCGGAAAAACCACTATCGATGCGAACAAATTGAGTATGCGCAGGGCAATCATTCCGGATGCTCCAGATGATTTTTATACAGTAGACTATAAAGCCTGCTGGGCTGACGGAAGCTGTCACGACGGGCAGTTTCAATTCAAGATCGATAGAACCCAAGCCGCTAACTTTGTCGACATGACAGGACAAGATGAAGTAACAATAAATCTTAGGAATTTTGCCTTTAATCCTGCAAAGATCAGGGTCTCAAAGGCAACTAAAGTAACTTGGGTCAACCAAGATAATGTAGTCCACACCGTAAATACCGATTCCCACCCAGCCCATTCATACTATCCTGATCAAAATTCTCGCAATCTTTCAAAAGGTGACACATACTCGGTTACTTTTAGTCAGCCAGGAATTTACCCTTACCACTGCACTCCCCACGCAAACACCATGAAGGGTCAGATTTTGGTCGAGTAAAGGCTTACTTTTACAATACTTAACCAGGAGCTAATTTGAAGGACGTCAAACGTCCCTAGGACAACTTCGTTTTTAGTCTCTTGTATTCGTCTAAGATCTTTTCCGCCCAGTATAAGTAGTTATCCTCGCCTTGTTTTCTTATCTTGTTCACGTCCAATTTTATCTTGTCTCCTAATATTTTTTTCGCCTTTTGTAAAAAGTTTAACCCTGTTTCTTTTGACTCCAGGGACAAATAATATGCTGCCCGATAAAGATTGGTAATTGCGTCTAACGTCCTGTCGTTTTTGTTTAGCGCCATAATAGCCTAAAATATTTTCGTATAATTGCGTGTGTTTTTTCTCGGGTCCTTTTATCCAGTATCTCCAAGTTATTGTTCCCCCAAGCGCGGCCGGACATTAAGTACTGCCGTTGTGTCAACCTGTTTATCAATCATATTTATTCCTCCACCCCAAATATCATTTTGTTTGCTTCCTCTTCCAAGTAATATTTTTTCGCCGTCTGCGTGAAGTTCTCCGCCTATAACCAACCACTTATTTTCTACATCAACAGTAAGCTTTATGTAGTCACCGTACTTTCTGCGCAGATTTATAATTTCATCTTTACTAAGTTTATTATCTATAAAATCCACAGGCCAATTTTACCATGAATTAAACCAAAGCTTATTTGAAGAGCGTCGAACATCCCTGACAAATTATTTTGAACTTATTAAGTCAGGAGGCGCTTTGTAAACTACTACTTCAACTTTATCCCCTACATGGATTTCTTGGGGTTCACCTGTCCATTCGGGAGCCAGTTTTTGTCCAAATATTGTTTTTACACTTTGAGAATCTTTTCTGAATGTAGCCAATGTTGCGAGGGGTTCTTTATCTTTTTTGAGAAGTTCATCCGCCACTTCAACTTCCCTTTTGACTAAGGTTCTGGAACAGCGCTCAATAGGCTTTACAACAACAATCACTTGCCCGTTTACCTTAATTTTTCCCCACAAATCTTCAGCAAAAGAACCAGCGCCAGTTATCCACATATCATGACCAAATCGCTCCTTGGAAACAGGACTTCTTCCGATTGCAACTATCCTTCTGTTTAATTCATCCAAAGATGCGACATTCCCCAAAGACATTGACCAACTATCGGCAAAATTAAATCTGGCAAGACCTCGGCCATCGTGGCGGATAACGTCTGCCGGCATGTGCACAAGCCGCGCTCCATCAATGTTTAAGTATTCGCCAAGCCAATTTGCTGCTTCTTCCCCATCATCAACCGCCTCATACCTCATACCGGAATTAAACATCTCGACAATTCGCCGTGGCCCTTCGTCTCGAATGGGAATATCAACTTGGTGCCCATATCCTCTTCCCTTTAAAACGAGTACATTATCTGTTTCTGATACTTGAGGTTCTACAAAAACCATTTTTGGGTGTTTATCTGAAAGCATAAATTTTCCATCGGAATCAACAATCATCCAGCGCCTACTCCATTTGGGTCCCATTTCACCAATTTCAATCCTTTCAACATCTACTCTCGCACAAGACTTTATTGGACCTTCTGTCAAAGATGAAATTTCTACTCTACTCATATAATTTCAGAGTATTCTATCACTGATTATTTAGCGGAGCTAATTTGGAAATAAACACAAATTTATTTTTACTCTATTGATTCGAATCAATAGAGTAAGGAGTGGCTATTTTGAAGAGTGTCGAATATCCCTAGGACAAATTATCCTAAAATATAATCCCAACCTGGTTGCCAGGCTTTTTTCTTCCTCCAATCCTGGGCAAAAGCTTCTTTCCAAGTTTTGCCTTTTAATAAAACGTCTAGCGCCAATTGCGGTGCTTTATGACCTACAATTGCAACGGATTTTCCGCCATATTTTTCTTTGAGAAAACCCAGAAAATCCTGAATTCTTTCCTTTACATCTTCGTAGCTTTCGCCGTTAGGAAATCTCTTTTCAATATTTTCTTCCTGCAATGGCTCGACAACCTTCTCGGGTTTACCGTTATAATCCCCATAATTGCACTCACGCAATCTTTCATCTTTAATAATCGCAACTGTTCCGCCAAAAGCAAGGTTTGCAGAATCAACCGCTCTTTTTAAATCGGAACAAAACACAACATCAAATTTTTTACCAAGTCCAGCTTGGCCAAGTTTTTGCTTATCTTTTATTTTTTCTTTTAAATCTTTCGCTTGCCTCTTACCTAACTCGGAAAGTTCAACATCCGACCAGCCGGAAGAAATATCTTTTTCGTTGTCAGTTGTTGTTCCGTGAACAAAATATGTAATTTTTACGGACATAATTAAATTGGTTTTATTTTACTTTAAAGCTTATTAGATAACAAACGAAACAACCTACGGAAAATTTTGTTTTTAAATCCGATACAATGGATGGATGGAAGTTTTGAAAAAAAATATTCTGATAGAACTTCTCTCGATTTCAATTCTTTTTTTTATATTTATCATATTTTTATCCGGTGCTCAAAAACCACAAACCGTTTATCCTGCACAAGGTTTTATTCCGGCTCCCTCCCCTACGCCGACGCCCTTTAATCCGTTTCCCTATAACCCACCGAAAATTCCTTACTCACGCGCATACAGAATAATGCTTGTCGGAGATTCCATAATCGCTTCCCTCGGCCCGAATGCTCAGCTTTTACGCCAACACCTAATCGAACTTTATCCCGAACATGAATTTGTTAATTATAACTACGGCTTCGGAGCAACAAGCATTGAAACTCTACCCGAAAGATTATCGCAGGAAACAACTTACAAAGAACAAAAGTTTCAATCCATTTTGTCGCAGGGATTCGACCTTATAATAATTGAGACTTTTGCCTATAATCCTCTGCCTCAATACTCTGACGGGGAAGGATTGGCTAAACACATAAGCACTCTGGATGAAAGTATAAAACAAATTATTCTAAAAAAACCTGAGGCAGTTGTTACCATAATGACGCCAATTGCACCTTCAAAAACCCTTTTTGCAAAAGGTGTATACGACCTGACACCCATAGAAAGAGCCGAATGGGCTGAAGAAAGAATCGTCTATATTAATAAAGTAATCGAGTATGCCAGAGAAAAACAAATCCCTCTGATTAACGTTTACGAAAAATCGCTGACTCCCCAAGGTGAAGCAGACTTGAAGTACATAAATCCCGATGATTATATCCACCCGTCTGCTGCAGGGGTTGATCTAATAAGCCGAACCATAGCAGATTTTATTTTCAGTAAGAAAATATTCCCAGAATAGATCCCGGATTATCAAATACGATGTATAAAGCTTGACACCGCTTGCGCGTTGTTGGTAAAACCACCGCCGAGTTTGTCTTCGCAAATAAAATTTTTCCGGAGTAAAATTTATTCACTGTATACTTTTGTAATAGTTAATTGTAGCTTTCAGACCTTCCTCTAAGGACACTTCAGGCTTCCATCCGAGGATTTTTTTTGCCTTTGAAATGTCCGGGCGCCGACGCAGAGGGTCGTCAATCGGAAGAGGTTTAAACACCACATTGCTTTTAGAACCCGTGAGTTTTTTAATTTTCTCAGCCAAACCAACTATTGTATATTCTTCAGGATTCCCCAAGTTAAATATTTCGCCACCAAGACCATCAGTAAACATTACTTTTTCGATTCCCTCGACCAAATCCGATACATAACAGAATGATCTGGTTTGTGAGCCGTTTCCATAAATGGTAATCGGCCTGGAATTAATCGCCTGATTTATAAAATTGCTAATTACACGCCCGTCATCTTTCTGCATTCGGGGACCGTAGGTATTGAAGATTCGAACAATCCGTGCATCAACCCCATACTTTTTAATATATACATAGGTTATTGCTTCGCCGAATCGTTTGCCTTCGTCATAACAACTTCGGGGCCCAAAGGAGTTTACGTTTCCCCAATAAGTTTCCTTTTGCGGATGCTCTAAAGGGTCCCCATAAATTTCAGATGTTGATGCAAAAAGTAATCGAGCCTTATTTTTTACTGCTAATTTTAGCGTGTTCAATGTTCCCAAAGAATTAACAAGCGCTGTTTCTTCGGAATATCTCTGATAATCAACAGGTGATGCAGGCGAAGCCAGGTGAAAAATATAATCTATATCCTTTTCTGTGATTTTATCTTTTACTGTGTCTAACTTAATAAACTTAAAGTTAGGATTTCTTATTAAATGACTTATGTTTTTTCTTGAACCGGTTATTAAACTGTCGACACAGACAGCTTTCAGTCCCCTCGCAATTAATGCATCACAAAGATGACTCCCAATAAATCCAGCGCCACCGGTTACAACGGCCTTTTTCATTAGCGATATTATATAACTTCTTTTGACCTCATATTACATGCTAAACTGAAGTATGCCCATGGAGACTGTTTTTAACCAAAGTGTCTGTACATTGATAGTCTTAGTAATGTAATTTAAGGAGGTGAAAAAAATTGAAACCCATAAGACATGCCGTCTCCGACAATGGTTGGGCAATTAGTGAAGGTGTTGTAACATCCGACGGAAAATGCATAAGCTTTTGCATTAGTATTGATGATGCAGTGGATGAGGATTTAGAACTTGCAAACACTTATCCTGATTTTTTCTTTTTTGACAAAATGCCGTGGGTTAAACCTGAAGCACAAAATAAGATGCCGTTAAACAAATTTATTGAATTAGCACAACAGTCACCCACCGAAGCAATTGAAATATATGATCTTAACGATAACAAGGTTATTAACGGACCAATGGCGAGAGAAGGTAAAAGCATGGTTTATAACGAAAACGGCACTTTCAAGGAGTTGAAACTACCAAACGAGAACTAATAATTGCTAGGTGGTTTGTGAGAACCGTTTTAACCAAAGTGTTGCAGAATGAAAATTACCTTAAATGTTTTATAGAAAAATACAGTTGATAATATCTATAAATATCTTTTCTTTGCCTCCTCGATGTAAAATTTCACTTTTTCGTCGTTAAAATCCAAATTGTCCTTAATTTTTTGTAATCTTTTACTTATATCGTCTTCCATCTTGTAAAATTCACTCTGCTTTTCAGGAGTGGGTGGTCTTATATCCGTAAAGCTTTCACCTCTTAATAATCTAAAAAATTCATACATTGTCACCAGCCTCGGATAAAGCATATAACTATTTTTATCGGTTAATGCTTTATCTGCTTCCGAAGTTATTAATTTGTATATTTTTGTAACTAGTTCTGTATATTCTTCAGGGGTCATAAAAATTCTATTTCAATGCATTGGGCTTTATCTTCTTGTATTCTTTCTTCTACTCTAGGTTGCTATGTATATCGTATTTATAATTTCTCCTCCCTTCTCATCTTTTCCAAACTCGAAAAGAGTACCTGGCTTACTTATAAATTCCCAGTAATCATCGTCTTTGTGGTAGGCAATGTCCAGACCCGATTTTCTTTTTAATTCGTCCCTTGTGGTTCCTATCCCTATACCATCCTCTGTTTTTCCAACATAGCCTTTATACGAACCAATTTGTTCGACTTTATCGGGATCAATCCAAACCTTCAATATCCCGTAGTCCAATATATACCAACCAACCTCAGTTTTGGTTCTAGCTTTAGGCTCACCTAACTTGGCTAGTACTTGTTGTTCGCTGTCGCCTAAAGATACTCCTGAAACACTTTTCCCAAGAATTATCAATAAATCTTTCATTTTTTAATACATACTACTTGTCCTATCTATTCTCTGTCAATGTTTCCCATTTCATAACTTTTATAAAAAATAGTTTATTCAAACTCTGAAACTTGCTAAACTGAAATTATGTCCCACAGGTTCTTACCTCTCGCCTTTTCCATACTATTCGTAAACGGCTCGAGGAGCGAACTGGCGGGATTCGCATAATAAATTATGCTCGAAACAGTATTTAACCAAAGCATCTGGGGAGACGAGGGATTTTCTGCAATCCTTTCTATGAAATCAATTCCCGATATTTTAAAAATTATTTCCCGCGACACGTCCCCTCCTTTGTGGAATATCTTTGAACATCTACTCTTTCGGTATTTAGGAGCAGAAGAAATTTATATCAGAGGACTTTCTTTTGCATTTTTTTTCGCAACTGTTATTTTTACATACAAAATAGGTTCGTTTTTGTTTAGTAGAAAAACTGGATTTTTAGCTGCGATTTTAACTTTTCTTAATCCCTTCTTTTTTACTTATGCCTTTGAAGGAAGGATGTATTCAATTATGAGTCTGGGGGTCGCTGCTTCAATGTACTATTTCTTACGTATTTTCAGAAACGAAGAAGGCATAAGAAGGCGAGACAAGCTCGGTTACGTCGTTTTTACTCTTTGGGCACTATATTCGCACCATTTCGCCTTTTTCGCCGTTGCCGTACAAGGCCTCTGGTGGCTGTATGAACTGACTATTGGCAAAAGAGCAAGAGCCAAAAAGATGTTTAAAATATTTTTAATAACAGGGCTCGGATATCTACCCTGGTTATATCCTTTGTACACCCAAACCAAAATGGTCGGCGGGGGTTTTTGGCTGGGAACTCCAAATTTAACTGATCTAAGAAATTTAATATACGACTATCTAGCCGAGGGAATAAAACAACACCCTTATGTTGTTCCCTTTTTAAATAAAGGGTTACACCAAATAGCACTATACCTGGTTCTGGCTGCACTTTTATTAAGAAACTGGTTTAAAAATTTTAAATCCTCTTTCTTTCTCTTACTTTGGTTTCTGCTTCCTATCGGGGCCACCTGGATAATTTCCCAACGCTTCCAGTCAATATTTTTCAATCGCTACCTTTTGTATACTATTCCCGGTGCAATGCTAGTACTTTCCTCATCGCGGCGCAGACTTTTATCACCGATACTTCTTTCTCTAGTCGTTGGCCTCTTTGCTACGATTGATATTTATTATTTTACCCATCCGACCAAACCTCCTTTCAGGGAATACGCAACTTATGTCAAAACTGTTAAAAAGGAGGGAGACTTTCTTATTAATTGGAATTCTAAAAGCCATCACCTTTGGGAAACAAAATATTACGGAATTGGTGCTCCTATTTATATCCCTTCGGGAGGAAACCTGCCCTTTTTTGTCGGAACTGCATTAATGGAAGATAAAGATATTATAAAAGAAATACCGAAAGAAGTTAGGAGAGTCGGCGTGGTGACCAGCGGGCCCGTTGATGAGATAACCTTACCTGGGTACTCCGAGAAAGAAGTCAAAGAATTCGACGAGCTTAAATTTATATGGTATCTGAAATCTAATGAAGAATAGTCCCGAAAAATGGATTGAAAAACTTCTTTTAACTCCAAAAGAAATGAATGAGGTTTACCAAAAGCTTCACAAACAAAAGTTCAAATATCCATATTTTTACAAAATAGTTAAAGGCAACCAACAACTTTATTTTCTCGGACCACATCATATTTTCAATCCAAAAGACTCCCAGGTTAAAACAATTAAAGATTGGTGGAATGTGTTTCTAGGAGTTACAAAAAAGAAGAATTGCATTGTTCTTGTCGAAGGAGGACTAAGACCTGTTTTAAAAAGTGAAAAGGTTGCAATCGAAAAACACGGCGAGCCGGGACTGATGACACTCTTAGCAAACAAAGAAAATATAGAAGTTGTTTCCCCAGAACCAGATGAAACCAAAGAAGCAAATTCAATCAGTAAAAAGTTTGGTAAGGAAAAAATAATTTATTACTATTTTGCCAGGCAAGTTGCTCAGTGGCACAGTTACCTTGAAAGGCCTGATTTTGAAAAGTATACCGAACGTCTTTTAAAAGAGTACAAAAATATACTTAATTGGAAAGGCTTTGATTTTTCTTTAAATCATATGATTCAATTGCACGATAAGTTTCATAACCACAAATTTGACAAAGAAAATTACGATTGTTTTTATAACGACTCAAATCCAATAAATTCAGAGGTGAGTGCAGCTTCCAGTGGGTATAGAAATACTTACATAGTTAAAGAAATTTTGATGCTTTGGAATAATGGTAGAAATATATTTATCGTTTACGGTTCTGGTCACGCAATCACCCTCGAACCCGCGTTAAAAATTTTGCTAAACTAATAAAGACTTATTTAAATAGTTATTTATATCCTTGAGCCTGAATAGTAAATAGTTCTTCATACAAACCTTCCTTCTCCATTAATTCTCTGTGATTTCCTTCTTCAATTATCTTTCCTCCCTCCAAAACAAGTATCCTGTCCGCACTCCTGACCGTTGAAAAACGATGAGAAATTATCACAACGGTTTTGTCTTTCTGTAAGTTTTGAACCTTTTGAAATATTTCGTACTCTGCTTTGGCGTCAATTGCGCTCGTTGGCTCATCAAGAATTAAAATCGGTGCATTTCTATAAAAAGCTCGAGCCAAAGCAAGCTTTTGCCACTGTCCACCCGATAAATCGATACCACCTTCAAACATTTTACCCAATATCTGATTCCTGCCTTCCGGAAGAGTGTCAATAAATTTATCAGCACCTGATTGTTCAATTGCTAGTTTTAAGAATTTTATTTTTTTCGGCTTTGATAAATCGCCAAAATACACATTCTCTTTAAAAGTAAACTGATACTTAATAAAGTCCTGAAATAACGCACCGATTTCCTCGTGCCATTTGTCCAAATCAACCTCTTTTATATTGACACCATTTATAAGAACCTCTCCTTCGGTTACATCATGGAATCTTAAAAGCAATTTAATAAGGGTTGTTTTTCCTGCACCGTTTTCTCCAACCAACGCAATCTTTTCGCCGCTTCTTATTGTCAAATTGAAGTCTTTCAATATATATCTCTCGGTTGACGGATACTTAAAGGAAACATTTTTAACTTCTATTAAGGGCGGATGGGGATCTCTAGGTAAATCCGTGAGGTTTGGTGGCGATTTAATTATTCTGTCAGTCTCCATAAAATCAAAATATTTATCGATAAACTTATTCCGTGCGGAAATGCTTGAATATTGATTCAAAATATCTTCCGAACTAAAGGCGAGGTTCAAGGTTTGTTGAAAAACAAGAGTAAATTGACCTACACCCAAAGTTCCACCTAGCACTCTTGAGAGATTTAAATATTGTGTGTAAATAAAAGCTCCAAATTGTATTACCCGTACGAGCAGTAAATAACCTATCCAAGGGTCGTTTGCATTCGCAAAGTTTCTATAATAGAATTTCTGCTCCCTCTTAATTTTGTTAAGAATTAAATCCCCTGTATTAAAGATTGCTGTTTCCTTTGATGTAGAATCGCTAGATAATAAATTTTAACATATTGGGTAGCCCTGGTCAGTCGGGATTTCTTTTCAAGATAATATGGCCAGATTTTTAAGCGAATTCTTTCCCAAGTGATATACGACGGTATGGTTGCGAACATAATTAGTGGTGCAAAAAACGGAAAGGTCGCAGAAACCACAATAGTCGCAGTTACAAACTTAAAGATGGCATCAACAAAACCTATAAATCGCCCCAACTGCATCTGCATGCTTCCCTTTACACCCTCAAGTTGTGCTATTAAATTTTGAAACTCCGGATCTTCAAATCTGGCAGGATCGAGCTCGGACAGTTTTTTGCATATCTGCAAATCAATGTAGCTGTCAAACTTATTTAGAAGGTAATTTTCTTTAACGTCCAGAAAGCTTTTTAGAAGTAGCTTCAATAGCGTTGCAAAAAGGTAAACCACAATAAGCCACGACAGATCATTAAAAGTAAGTGTTTTTTGCACTTGGAGTAAATCCAAGAGCCTTGCGAGAAGAAAAACCTGCGTCAGGGATAAAGAGTACCATCGTATAACTTACTTAAAACAGTAAGTACTGCATAATAACCATTTGCCTGCCAAGCGAGAGAGAAAACTCTAACTCCGTAACTCAAAGTCTTTTTCACACTTTAATATTAACACTTAATTGTAAACTGTTACTCTGTGGCCGACGGTAATTATTTCAATAATTTTATCTTTTTTATTGACTTTATAAATTATCCTAAAAACTCCAAGTTTGTAAGAAAATCTTCCTGTTAGTTCGCGAGTGAGTGGTTTTCCAATGAAAGGGTCTTCTTTGATTTCTCTTATTGCCGACAAAACTGCAGCTTGTCTTCTTTTCGAAATTTGCTTTAGTCTCTTTCTTGCCTGGGCTGATATGCGGAGTTCATACATCAAGCTTAAGTTGCCTTTTGAGTTCTTCAAATGTCACATATTTGCCCTCTTTCAAATCTTTTTCGCCTTTTTTAATAGAAGCAATTAATTCGGGATCGGACAAAATGTCAACTGTCTCTTTCCAGCTCTCAAATTCGTCGTGAGACATAAGAACGGCCTCTGGCTTTCCTTTAACAGTGATGATAAATTCTTCCAATAACTTACTTGCCCTATCGACTAACGTTGTAAGGTTCTCTCTGGCTTTAGTTATTGGCAACGTCTTAGACACAAGACCATATTACAGATTTCTGTACATATAGTCAATAGCTGTATTCCAGACACCATGGCTCAAAACCAGACTTTTGTGATAAACTGGATTTATAAGCAAATGAGTGCTAGAAATAAGAATTGGTTATTGGGTTTTTTGAATGATAAACTCCATACTCCAACCTGGCTTTTTATACTACTGATAATAGTCTTTATCCTCAGGATTCCTTCTTTTTTCGAACCTTACTCCTACGGAGATGAAATGATTTATTTAACTTTAGGCGAAGCAATACGCCGGGGAATCCCTCTTTATAGCGGTATTCATGATAATAAGCCCCCGCTTCTTTACATACTTGCAGCTATCGCTGGAAGTCTTTTTTGGTTTAAAGCAATCTTGGCAATTTGGAGTCTGGTAACAATTTTTCTTTTCTGGAAATTATCTATTGCAATGTTTCCCTCCGGGCCGGAGACGCTCAAGGGTCGGAGACCCAAAAAGGAAAGTTTGCAAAAAATATCAACAATAATATTTGCGCTTTTGATTACCATTCCCTTATTAGAGGGAAATATCATCAACGCCGAACTTTTCATGATCGCCCCAACCATCATCGCCTTCTTGATCATTCTCACAAGGGAATTAAATTTTAAAAACATATTTACCGCGGGTCTGTTTTTTTCTTTTGCGACACTTTTCAAAATTCCGGCAATATTTGACATTCCGGCAGTGATAATTTTATGGCTGGTTATTCCCAAAAAATACAGCTTGGTTACTTTGAAAAAAATCGGTCTTAGAGTAATTTATCTCGGGTTAGGATTTATAATCCCCATCGCACTTACCTTTGTTTGGTATACCTTACGGGGTGCCTTTAAAGAATATCTTATAGCGGCTTACCTGCAAAACGTTGGGTATTTGTCAAGCTTTAGACCCGGAGATGTCGCAAAACCCTTCCTAGAACGAAACGGGCCTCTTTTACTAAGGTTTGGAATTGCGTCTTTGGGACTCTTAATAATGTTTTTGAAAAGAAGAAAATTGTCTCCTCAATTTATTTTTATAACCTCATGGCTATTGATGACCCTTTTTGCAGTAACCCTTTCTGAACGCCCTTATCCACACTATTTAATTCAATCAGTAGGCCCAATATCGCTCCTTTTGGGCATTTTATTTACCCTGAGAAATATCGAGCAGTTGTTGGTTATACTGCCTCTGACGCTTACACTTTATGTTCCGGTCTATTATAGGTTTTGGCATTATCCAACCTTGCCCTACTACACCCGCTTCGTGAATTTCGCTTTAGGCAAAATCACCAAAGATCAATACTTATCAACGTTCGGCGGACAAGTACAAAGAAACTACAAAATTGCAAATTATATACTTTCGCTTACTAAGCCTGAGGAAAAAGTTTTTATTTGGGGTGACTCGTCTCCTATATACGCTTTAAGCCGACGACTACCACCGGGAAAATATGTAGCTGATTATCACATAAAAGACTTTTCAAACCTGGTCGAAGTTATGAATAATTTAAGAAACTCACCACCAGTTTTAATTGTAATCCTTCCCAATTCCAACCCTTTCTCGGATTTGATAATTTTTCTAAGAAATAATTACGGCTTGGTTGAAATCATTGATTCGGCACAAATTTGGAAACTTTTAGGTCCAAACCTCAGAGGTCTAAACAACTACGGACAATAACTTCAAAATACTACAAGCTGGTGAAGTTGGGTTATTACTTTGATACAATCACATAAGTAGCCCGTTTCGCACTGTTTTATTGTTGATACTCCCAAGAGTAACTTAATTTTAGGTCCGAAACTGGAAAGAAAAAACGTTTTCGTTTATGTCTAATAAAGATACTAAAAAAATACCAAAAGGGTATCTATCATCAGAACTGGTAAAGCGTTCCCAAAAACTGCTCAGGTCTAACGATCTTCAAAGTCTGTTTGTAAAAAAAGGTGAAACCAGCTTAGCAAAAATTCCACTCAAAAAAGTCGTTTATACTTGCATCGCACTTATCTCAATAAGTTTAATTTCAGTATTTATATTTCAACACAATCTTCCCCCAGAGATTCCTCTTTTTTACGGCTTAGCCGAAGGGTCCGAACAACTTTCCAGTTCTTTTGGTTTAGTTATCCCAAGTATGTTGTCGTTTGTTGTTTTGATAATAAACTTGTTTCTTACCTTCTTCGTCGAAAACAATTTTTTAAAGCAAATCCTAATTATAGTAGCTTTCGCCGCGGCGCTTATTTCAACCATTACTACCTTTAAAATAATGTTTCTGGTCGGAAGTTTTTAAATGGACAATATTATTGACCTTGTATTTTTACCTTTAGGGGTAGCAGCGATAGTTTCTTACTTTGTAACCCCGATTGTAATAGCTTCTGCCAAAAAATTGGGGATTGTAGACGACCCCAAAAAACATAAACATCCAAAGGTTATTCATACATACCCAGTCCCTCGAGGTGGTGGAATACCGATATTTTTAGGAGTGGCAATCTCCACAGCCGCCTTTTTACCCTTAGATAAACACTTAACGGGAATACTTCTAGGTGCACTGGTTCTCACCGTACTAGGCTTTATAGACGATAAATACGACATTAACCCTTATGTCAGATTGGTAGTACAGTTCTTAGCTGCTTCCTTTCCTATAGCGGCAGGTATAGGAATTTCTTTCATCACCAACCCATTTAACGGAATAGTGGACTTATCAAATCCCCAGTTTGCTTTTAGTCTTTTGGGTCAGGAAAGAAGTATTTGGGTATTATCCGACTTATTCGCCCTTTTTTGGGTCGTAATCCTAATGAACTTCGTAAACATTGGGGCGTCGGGTCTCGATGGCCAGTTGTCAGGAACGACAGTAGTAGCCGGCTTAACAATTACGACATTATCACTCAGATTTAGCGCCGATATTACCCAATGGCCGGCAATAATTTTGGCAGCAATAACAACCGGGGCATACCTAGGATTTTTACCTTGGCATATATTCCCTCAAAAAATTATGCCGGGGTTCGGGGGATCAACCCTGGCCGGATACTTACTTGGGGTACTATCGATTTTATCAACAACTAAAGTAGGTACACTTATGGTTGTGCTTGCGGTGCCACTTATCGACACAGGGTTCACAATGGGAAGAAGAATTTTAACAGGTCATTCTCCTTTTTGGGGAGACAGGGGTCATCTTCATCACAAATTATTAGACGCTGGTTTATCAAAAAGAAGTGTTGCATTTTTCTATTGGGCAATCACTGCAATGCTCGGAATTTTTGCCCTAAATTTGAACGCATCATACAAGTTCTATACAATTATTGGAGTGTTTGTCCTTATTGGTGGATTATTATTGTGGTTAACATATCGTCCTAAACCATGAACCAGGATCCATTTTACCTAATTAAACAGGTTGTAAAAGTCGCAAGACCAGTGCACTGGATAAAAAATTTTGCCCTATTCGCGGCTTTAATTTTTTCCGGAAATCTTTATAACGACTTTCTTTTTTCAAAAGTACTATTATCCTTTTTCTCTTTTAGTTTTGCGACTTCGGCTACCTATATATTTAACGACATGTTGGATGCGGGAGTGGACAGTCTCCACCCCACCAAAAAAAATCGTCCGATAGCGTCGGGACAACTGTCTTTCCTTCTTGCACTCTTGGAGATTATAGTACTTATATCTTTATCATTATATATAGCTTCTTATCTGAATACTCTTTTCCTACTAACTGTGATTGGATACTTATCTTTGCAGGCTGCTTATAGCCTCGGGCTTAAAAACCTGCATATTATCGACATACTAATTATTGCAACCGGGTTCATTATCCGAGTCTATGCAGGAGCTTTTGTAATCGACATACATCTTTCCGTTTGGTTTTTGCTCTGCGTAATTTCCTCGGCTTTATTCCTCGCTTCAGGAAAAAGACGGGCCGAACTCAATATTCTAGAATCGGCAGGAGTAACCAGAAGAAGTCTTCTTAAATACGGTCGTGAACTTTTAAATTCCTACGTTACTATGTTCGGAAATGCTGCTTGGATGAGTTGGGCCCTTTTTACATTTTTTGAATCTCCTCAAGCATCGACTCCTGTTTGGATAGTTTTGGCCGAACTTTCTCGGACCACCGCAATCAATAAACTTTTGATGATAACTATTCCTGTAGTTATTTTCGGAATAATGAGATATCAGAGCTTAATTTTTGAAGGTAAGTCTGAGGCGCCCGAAAAACTACTGCTTACAGACATTTCGTTAATCTCATCCGTTATCTTGTGGGTTGCCCTAGTTGTTTGGATATTATACGGTGGAATTTCGGCTTAAATGCTCGGTGATGGCGGAGTCCTGGTAGGACTCAGTAATACCTTTGGGGTCGGTGTTGGAGAAACTCTAGGACTTACGGCGGGGGTTACACTTGATGCTTCAATTTTTTTTGCATACTGATTGGATATCCAGCCTTCCTTTCCTTCCTCATATCCGATTTTATACCAACCCGTCTTTTCATCCTCTGATAAAAGTACGTACCTTTCCCCTGGTTGAATCCTACCAACTTCGTCAGCAACACTCGAGGGTTGGTTACGTACTCTTAAGAAACCAACCGGGGTTGATAGTATTTCCACCATGGGTTTTTCTTCTTTTGGTTTTTCCGTGGGGGTAGGCTGAACTTGGGTGGTACTTGTTGATAGAGCCAGCTGGACAACGGCCGTAAGTTTATACCCCTGATGGGTTTTAACGTTAACAGGTCTACTTTGATATCCGTCTGCCCTGAGTTCAAGTGTGTGTTCGCCGGGTAGAATGTCGGACGTTTTATGGGGAGTGAAGGTTTTATCCTTACCGTCTATCAAAAGTTCAGCCGAATCGGGAATTGAAATAACCACCAAACTTGATTGGTCTCTTTCAATTTTCTCGAATGAAACAATTTCTCCTGCTGATGTTTCCTGAGATTCTCCAAAATCTCTTCGTACTACGGTTTTTACACCCGGTACTAAGGTTATTTTGGTTTCATAGGGAACCAGTGGGGCCTGAAATGATTCCGGAATTAAGCGTATCACAGTTTCTCCGGGATCTCTTAACTTGTCATAGGGTGTTTTACCAACCTGTTCTCCGTTTAAATAAATGGTGGAGGAGGGATTTGTATCTATATAGATACCCGCAACCTTAGGTCTAAAGAAACCAAAAATAAAAAAAATTAGACCAATAACAAGCACCAAAGATGCACCAACTAATCCAGCCAAACCTAGTTTTCTCACAACGAAGGAAGTTTACCACGAGCCTCGGTGAGAGACAAGTTGTTATTACCTTAAGATATAAAGTGTCTTGACAACTAAACAAAAAATTATTAATATATCTTTAGCACTCAGCATGTGTAAGTGCTAATCAAATTTGATTTTTTGTAAGGTTCCAGTGAGATAGATTTTGTCATCTCACAAAACTCCATGAGATGCCGCCTGTGGCGACCATATCCTAGGAGGGGGGTGAAAAAAATGGCAGATTTAATCAGACGCGATCCTTTTGCAAGCCTCTTTGCTTGGCCTCGAGGGCTGGATGAGTTTGACGAAACTTTCCCAACTGTCACGACTCAAAGAGGTTTGAGAATTCATGAAGATAACAAAAATATTTACCTTGAAGCGGTAGTGGCTGGAGTACCGGCCGACGATGTTGAATTGAATATCGAAGACGGGGTGGTTACGATTAGAGCCGAGAAAAAGCTGGAGGAAAAGAAAAAAGGAGAATACAAAGCATCTACTTATAATTATTATTACACATGCGCTCTTTCGGGTGGTAAATGGGATAAGGCAAAGGCAGAAGTAGATCAGGGAGTCTTGGAAATAATAATTCCTAAAGCCGCTGCCGCAAGGCCAAGAAAAGTAACAGTAAGAGCTAAAAGTAAATAAGGTTAATGAATTCGAATTTTTTAAATCGTAAGAGATTAAGTTTCTAAAACCCCGAACCACAAACTATGGTTCGGGGTTTTGTTTTTGAAGCTGAATTGATATACAATTAGGCTCAACGGCCGGATGGTGAAGTAGAAACACGGGTGTCTGCAAAACATCTATGCGCGGGTGCAATTCCCGCTCCGGCCTCTCGTTAAATTTAATTCCATCACGTCGATTGCACCAAGTATAGCAAGGCTACACAGCAATTCCCGCTTTAGCCTTAGAAATTGTCTAGGACCTGATACATACAGAACGGTTGAAATCTTGTGAAAGGTCTATACAATGGCTCGTACATGCGAGCTTTCAAAATACTTCCA
>MGHI01000004.1 GCA_001793155.1 Candidatus Woesebacteria bacterium RIFCSPLOWO2_01_FULL_39_61 | reverse complement strand
GAACACCACAACAGGCAGTTGAAGACTGGATACTTACAGGTAGTCACAACCAACTACCAGATGTCAACGAAACCCTGATACTGTACAAAAACCATTGCATGATTTTAGTATATCCCAGAATTAATAAAATGGATGGTTCGTATAATTGACGGACACAATTAGGATGCTTGTTCCCAAGGGAGTTCTGGTTTGCCGCACAAATTTTGGGGAGAATCAAGCCAAATGAGTAGTGCTTAGGAACGTTTGAGGTTTGAAATGCTTCTCATCGTGATTCAAAATCGTGATTGAGGCGTTGGGAGGTTCTAACTTAAACCGATCTTTTGGGGGTAAGTTCAAAAGAAAACCAATCATAACTCGTATGGCTCCACCATGGCTAACTAAAGCTACTTTCTTCCCCCTGTTTAGGTTTATTATTGTCTTTATAGCTTTACCCAACCTTTCTTCAAATTCTGTTAAGGATTCCCCGCCGGGTGGTTTGAATGCAAAACGCTGTTTATATGTCAGATGATCTAGAATTACCTTCAACTCGGGCCAGGTTGTGTTTGAGTATTCTCCCCAATTTCTCTCCTCAACCCCTTCAACAAACTGAAGTGAAACCTTGCAAATTTTAGATATAATTTTGGCGCTTTCGTTTGCTCTTTTCTCTGATGAAGCATAAACGCAATCTATACCGATATCTTTAAGTTTTTTTGCGGCTTTGGTAATCTGTTCCCGGCCGTTCCTATTTAGTCTCTCGGGGTCACTGACTTTATGCATTTTCCCACCGACATTTATATCGGTTTCTCCGTGCCTTACTAAAATAAGTTTTGTTTCCATTTTCAACTGATATAGTATAGAACAATCTCCAATTGAAGTTTCAGTTTTGAAGTATATTTAGCCTTATTAATTAGCTGCTAAGACTTGGGTTTTGCTTTGTCTTAATGCCCAGACAAAAAGTCCGATAAGTAAAATTGCCGCAATCCATGAGCCAGTTCGACCCTGATACTGAACAATTACGGGGGCTGCGATCAGGCTTATCAAATTGACAACTTTAATCATCGGGTTTAAGGCAGGCCCTGCAGTATCTTTAAGGGGGTCTCCGAAAGTATCACCTTCGACGCTGGCTTTATGAGCGTCGGACCCCTTGCCTCCGAGATACCCGTCTTCGATATACTTTTTGGCGTTATCCAGTGCTCCTCCCGAAACAGCCATAAATACAGCCATTAGCTGGCCGACCAAAATTACGCCGGCCAAAAATGCTCCGAGAGCTTCGACTTTAAATATAAGTCCAACTATCAAAGGCAGAGTAACTGCCAAAATAACCAGACTGACAAGATCCTTTTGTGCGGCTGCTGTTGTTATAGCTACAACCTTATCATACTCAGGCTTAACACGGCCTTGCATGACTCCGGGTCTTTTGAACTGCGCTCTTACTTCCTTGACTATTTTGGTTGCCGCGCGAGCAACGGCCTTAATTGAAAATGAAGAGAAAAGGAAAGGAAGTGATCCTCCAATAAGAAATCCTATTACCGTATCTAAGGTGGATATCCGGATTGCAGAAAGTACGGGAAGACCCAGACGCGTCTGTACAATCCCAATATCGGTAACAAATGAGAAAAACAAAGCTGTTGCAGCAACAACTGCTGAAGCAATCGCTAGCTGTTTGGTAATTGCTTTTGTTGTATTTCCTACGGCGTCCAGATCGGCCATTATCTTCCAAGCCGATTTCCCCACTCCGGCCATTTCTCCTATTCCGTTTGCATTATCGGCAATCGGTCCGAATGCGTCCATGGCAACGTTGTTGCCTGTAAGAGAAAGCATCCCTATTCCTATCATGGCAACTCCGTAAAGCATATAAATTGGCGGCATTCCGAAATAGATCAAGTAACTCAATGCTAGTGCGATTGCAATTACAAAAACGCTCCATACGCTTGATTCCATTCCCGTCGCAAGTCCCGAAAGAATTGTGGTTGCACTACCTGATTTGGTTGATTCGACAATTTCCTTTACGGGTCGGAATTTATGAGATGTAAAGTAACTGGTTAGTGGATTAAAAACTACTGCGAGTCCGATTCCGACTGCGTTAAGAAGAGCTAGTTTCCACTCGCCCGCGTAAAACAAAGCGAATGCGAAAGAGAAGAGAATGGTAATCAAACTTGAAAGTTCGTAGCTTCTAAACATTGCTTCTTCCGCATCCTTTGCCCTCAAAAATTTAATTGATATCTTTTCCCAGGTAGGAACAGCCAATGTCCCGACTATCGAAGATAGTACACCGATTGCCCGAACTACCAGAGGATATACTATCCAGAAGGTTGCTCCGGTCAAATGAAAGAGGACCAGTCCGAGAATTAGTGCTGAAACTATTGTTACTTCGTAGCTCTCGAAAATATCGGCCGCCATCCCCGCACAGTCTCCGACATTGTCTCCTACCAGATCAGCAATAACTCCGGCGTTTCTGGGATCGTCTTCCGGAAGATTTTTCTCTATTTTTCCTACCAGATCAGCTCCGACGTCAGCCGCTTTGGTATAGATTCCTCCGCCTATTCTCATAAAAAGCGCAACAAGTGTTCCTCCGAAACCAAAGCCGAGAAGTGCGTCGGGAGCAGCCTTACCGAAGAGCATGAAAATTACAGTTCCCCCCAATAGTCCGAGACCGTCCGTTAACATTCCGGTAAATGTTCCGGCTCTATAGGCTACGGTTAAGGCGCCGTTATAACTTCCTTTGAGAGCTTTGGCTGTAACTCTGACGTTGGCTTCAATTGCAACACGCATTCCCAGTTGTCCGACCAAAGTTGAGAAAGCTGCTCCGACAATGAAAGCTGCAGTTCTTCCCAATGCCACGACCAAAGTAGCACTTTTACCGAATCTGGCAAATGCTTCGGCAGATGGCGGAACTACATATACACTCAAGAAAAGAACGATGGTCAAGGAGAGAAGTACAAAAATTATCGTTCGCAGTTGCTTTTTGAGGTAGCCTTCTGCCCCCTTTTTAATTGCGTTCCACACCTCCTGCATTTTGGCATTACCTTTGTCTTCTGCCTTTGTCGCTTTCCAAAGCCAATAGGCATAGATTAAAGATGTTAGCGCCACTCCGATTACTCCCCAGAGCATCGTTTGCTCTAATTGCGAAAGTTCATTCATAACTAATTCAAACTTTCTTTAATAAAGAAAGTTTGGCAATGAAAATAAAACAAATTTCTATACAAAAAGGACTCTTGTCTGAGTCCAGCTACAATTATAATTTAATAAATACTATTATTTCAATACGTAACTCCAATTTAAATGTCCAGGGTTGCTAGCTTTGCGTGCGTTTGGATAAATCTTTTTCGTGGGGCAACTTCTTCGCCCATTAATGTCGTGAAGGTTCTGTCTGCTTCTTCGGCGTCATCATTCATAACCTGCTTTAAAATTCTTACCTTGGGATCCATTGTTGTGTCCCAGAGCTGTTCGGGGTTCATTTCTCCCAATCCCTTATATCTTTGGACGGTCAGTTTTCCGTTGCCTTTTTCTTTCAGAATCGTCTCTTTTTCCTCCTCTGTGTATGCATAGGTTACATCTTTCCCCACCTGGATTCGGTAAAGAGGTGGAAGTGCGACGTACAAATATCCCCTTTGCAGCACTTCACTCATATGTCTGAAGAAAAATGTTAAAAGAAGCGTTTTAATGTGTTCTCCGTCAACATCCGCATCGGTCATTATAATTATTCTATGATATCGGATTTTATTGTAATCAATAACGTCCCCGATTCCGGCTCCAAGAGCAACTATAAGATCTTTTATTTCTTCAAATTTGACAATTTTATCCAAATGCGCCCTTTCCGTATTTAAAATTTTTCCGCCAAGAGGCAGTATTGCCTGGAAACGTCGATCCCTCCCCTGCTTTGCCGATCCGCCCGCCGAATCACCCTCTACAATATACAATTCCGATATTTCCGCATCACGGGATTGACAGTCCGCCAGCTTTCCCGGTAGAGCCGATCCCTCTAATGCTCCTTTTCGCAACACCGCTTCCTTTGCGGCGCGTGCGGCAAGCCGTGCCCTGGCAGCCAGATAAATTTTCTCGAGGACCGATTTTGCGTCAGACGGGTTTTCCTCAAAGTAGGTATCCAACCCTTCCTTGACTACGCTTGAAACATAACCTTGAATTTCGGGGTTGTTGAGTTTCGCTTTTGTTTGGCTTTCGAATTGAAGCGATTCGGAAGGCATTTTGATATAAATGACTGCCGTTAATCCTTCCTTCATGTCGTCTCCGGTTAGTCCGTTTCCGCCGGGAATCTTTTCGGTTAAACCCGCCCTTTTCGCGTAATCGGAAATTGCGCGGGTCAAAGCCATGCGAAATCCGGTTACATGCGTTCCGCCGTCAACCGTGTAAATTCCGTTAACGTAACCCTTGACGTTTTCGCTGAACGAATCCGTATACTGAATTGCTACTTCCGCGGTAATGTTTTGACTTGAATCTTGCCTACTGAAATAAATTACCTCTGAAACCGTGTTTTTTTCCCGGTTACTGTGAGCTACCAGCGACTTTATCCCACCCTCAAAATAATAGTGAGCTTCGTCGTCGGTCCTTTCGTCGTAATAATGAAAAGATAGGGTTGGGACAAGATATGCCCGGTCTCTCAAATGGGCTTTAATCCGTTCGGAATCAAATTCGATGTTTTTGAAAACCGTTGGGTCGGGTGTGAAGGTTGTAATAGTGCCCGTAACCGAGTCACCCATTTCGGCACTTAACCTTTTGGGTAGCCAAGAATCGAGTTGGGATTGAGATGCTTCGGAAACGGGTTTTTGCGGTTCGCCTTTTTTGTATTCCTGGTAATAGGCTTTGCCGTTTCTTAAAACTACGACTCTAAAGCGTGATGATAGCGCATTAACAACGGATGCTCCGACTCCGTGCAATCCTCCTGAAACTTTGTACGCTCCCCCGCCGAATTTTCCACCGGCATGGAGCTTGGTCATTGTCAATTCCAGGGCTGAAACTCCGCTTGCGTGTTTATCAACAGGAATTCCGCGTCCGTCATCCTGTATCGTAGCCGAACCGTCCTTATGAATATATACCCAGACATTTTTAGCAATTCCCGCGAAGAACTCATCTGCCGAATTATCGACTATTTCGCGTAAACATTCGTGCAAACCCCTAAGATCGGTAGATCCGATATACATTCCCGGCCTTTTCCTCACCGGCTCCAACCCTTCAAGTACCTGAATTTGTTGAGCTGTATAGTCTTTATTTAAATCAATCACCATAATTTTGACAAAAAATAATTACTTCCCTACAGGGAATTGCCTCTAATTATACCTTAAAAACAGTCTTTCTGGAATACCGCAAGCTTCAGATTTGTACCCCCAGATTGGTTAACTGTGCAGTAACATTTCCGTTTAAATTTATCGATATAAGTGTTTTTTGTGTCAGTTTGAGGAGATTAACGAGTTTGATTTTTTCAAAATCCTTATCCTCATGAAGGCGTGCGTGTAACCCTAAAATAAGTTTTTTCAAAAAATCTGAGGCTTCGTCTTTGGTTCTTATTTTTGATAACGCTCCGAATCTGTCCGAGGGACTCATGGAAAAAAAATTATCTGCGAAATCGCTATGCTCATATCCGTACCCGCTAACTTCCTGATGAATTACAAGGCACCGGGAAACTATTGTCTGTGGGATATTAAGGGAAGAAGATGACCCGAGTATGAATTCTAAATTTTCCTGCGGTTCCTCAAGAAGTTTGAGAAAAGCATTCAAAGCTTCCGTAGACGCCTTATCAATATTGTCAATAAATATGGTTGTTTTTTTACTCACGGAAAGAGCCGAAAACTTAATAAGCTCCCTGACGTTTTCTATTTTTTCCAAGGAGAAATTCAAAAACTGGGATTTGCCGGACTCGGATAATTCCTTTGCTTTATTTCTAACTCTTTCTTGATTCTTATCGACTATTAGATATGCATGCATTTCAGGAAAAAATTATAGCAGATTTCGAGAAAACTCTGGGCTTTTAGCCCAGAGATGAATCGAACTTTGATATGTCATTCTCTTTAGAGAGAAACCCCGCCTTTTAAGGCGGGGAGAATGTCATAGCAGATTTCGAGATCTGATATAATCGAAGTATTCCTGTTTTAAAGACCCTGTGAAGGGAAATTTTCTTTGTCGCAATAATATTCACCCCGCTCTTAAAGCGCAGGGTTTCACTTTTCCGGCCGAAGCCTGCATGCTTGGCATGTAAGAGAATGTTATATCAGGTACTTTAGAAACTGTTATGAATATTATAAAAATTTTAAAAACATTCTACTTTTTTGTAACCAGAAAAAAGTCTAATTTTATAATTTTTCTGGTATTCACCTTGGTTTCCAGAGTTAGTTTTTCGGTACTCCCCTATTTTTATAAATTGTTTGTTGACGGTCTAGGGAACTTAGACTACTCGAGTCTTTTAAGGATATTGATTTTATTTATCGCTTTGAGATTTTTTGCATTGCTCACACGTTCTTTATCCTTTTACCTAGGTGATATTCTTTCTTTTGACGCCGGAATTAACGCCAGGGTTACGGTTTTCAAACATATCCAGGATTTGGATTTTATCTTTCACTCTAATAAGAGTACAGGATCCTTAATCTCAGCTATAAAAAGAGGTGATGGTGCGATGTGGGAGTTGTTTCACGCAATTCATCACAGGTTCAGTGAAGTATTGGTCGGGTTTATTGTTATGATTTACTTTTTAGGCGGGATTGATATCAAGATTGCACTATTTTCGGTTATCTCATTTTTGGCAGGAACATTAATTACCTATTATCTGGTAAAAATTAATATGGAAGCGAGGAAAAGACACAATGAAGAGGAGGATAAAATTTCGGCAATAATTGTTGATAATCTGGTGAACTTTGAGACGGTTAAATTATTTTCTAAAGAGGACTGGGAGTTAAGAAGATTAAAGAATGGATTTGTTGACTGGCTTGCCTACGGGTGGAAATTCGTCAACACTTTTAGACTCATCGATATTAGCATTGGCTCATTAGTCAATTTAAGCATTTTTTTAGTACTTTTTTGGGGTTTAAGTCGGTTTAATCAAAGGAATTTGACACCAGGAGACTTTGTTTTGATACTGGGATTTGTTAATAGTTTTTATCCGAGACTATTTGAATTGGTTTGGAGTTTCAGGGATGTAGCAAAAAGCTTCACCGACTTGGAAAAATATTTCAGCATTCTGGATCATGAAGTAGAAATTAAGGATACCCCTAACCCCATATTCTTAAAACAAGTAAACGGGGACATAGAATTTAAAAAGGTAACATTTTCCTACGAGGAAAGTAGACAAAACGCTGTCAGGGGGATCAATCTTAAAATACGCCGTGGGCAGTCAGTGGCGCTCGTAGGAAGATCGGGGTCGGGCAAGACCACACTTATTAAACTTCTCATGAGGTTTTATGATTGCAATCAGGGTGCAATTACTATCGACGGGGTTGACATAACTAAGTTTACAAAGTCGCACCTCAGGAGTTTTATGGGAGTTGTCCCCCAGGAGCCGGTACTTTTTAACAATACTATTGGTTATAACATTTCTTACGGCAACGAGAGAGCAAGCCAGAAAGCAATCGAAGCAGCGGCTAAAATTGCAAACCTTCATAATTTTATAGAATCTTTGCCCAAAAAATATGAAACTCATGTTGGCGAGAGAGGTATTAAATTATCTGGCGGACAAAAACAGCGACTTGCTATAGCCCGTATGGTTTTATCCGATCCCGATATAATAATTTTCGACGAAGCTACCAGCCAGCTAGATTCGGAAAATGAGAGGCTGATTCAGGAAGCGTTGTGGAAGGTTGCAGCCACTAAGACTACTATTATTATTGCCCACAGATTATCAACTGCAATGCGTGCCGATAAGATAATAGTTATGGAAAGAGGTAAAATAATCGAGGCGGGGTCGCATTTAGATCTTTTAGATAAACAAAGTCTATATCGACGATTTTGGGATCTTCAAACAAATACCACTTAGCCCCCTATCTTGAAAGAAACACCCCTGCTGGGGCATAATAGAATAAAGTTTAAAACTAATACCGAAAAGCTAAAAACTAATTTCTTTGTAATTTTTAGCTTTTCACTTTAAACTTTTAATTAATACAATGCCTGCCCAGAATGCAAAAACAGACCAGACGCAAGCTAACGGTGACTCATCGAGAACTCTCGCGGACATATTGGTATCCTACGGAGCACTGGATGCACAAAAAGCCAAACAAGTTAAGTTAGCTGAAATCCAGACCGGAAAATCCCAGGAAGACATCTTAATGTCGCAAAAATTGGTTGATGAAACCTCTTTGACCAAGGCTAAAGCGGAACTTTATGACGTCCCCTTCATTGACTTAGCTTCCGTTCCCGTTTCCCCGGAAGCTCTTTCTTTACTTCCTCAGGAAGTAGCCATGCGGTTTAAAGCCTTTCCAGTATCGGTTGATCCTGTTGCCAAGCAAGTAGTTATTGCGATGACCAACCCTTTGGATTTGACTGCTATTGAGTTTATCGAGCAAAAGACGGGGATGCTTGTAAAACCCCAAGCAGCGGAGCCTTCAAAAATAGAAACTTTGATTTCCACCGGGTATACAACGAGCCTGGCGAAAGAAGTGTCTGAAGCACTCCACGAAATGGATACCGGCGATAAGGTAATGATGCTCGATGTATCCAAAACCGGCGTTATCCGCGAAGAAAAAGTAGCCGAGATAGTATCACACATTTTAGGTTTTGCTATGAAAGCCCGAGCGTCTGACGTTCACGTTGAACCCCAGGAAACGTCAACCCGCGTTCGTTACCGTATCGACGGAATACTTCAGGAAAAATTAACAATTCCTAAAGAACTCCATGAAGCGCTCGTATCAAGGATAAAAATTCTATCCGGTATGAAGATTGATGAGAAAAGAGTTCCCCAGGACGGACGTTTTAATTTCAGAGCGGAAAGCGACGAAGTTGACCTTCGTATATCAACATTGCCTACTGCTTGGGGTGAGAAAATTGTTATGAGGCTTTTGAAAAAAACAGGCGGAATACCGAGCTTAAGTGAACTTGGACTTCGTGGCCGCGCGCTTAAAATCCTGCAGGAGAATATTCTGCGGCCTCACGGAATTATTTTAATCACTGGGCCTACGGGGTCGGGAAAAACTACCACTCTTTATTCATTGATCTCTGCTCTTAACACCTCAAAAGTTAATATTTTGACGTTGGAAGACCCAATAGAATATAAAATACCCGGGGTGAATCAGGTTCAAATTAATCCCGCCGCGGGTCTTACTTTTGCGTCAGGGCTTAGATCCTTTTTGAGGCAGGACCCTAATATTATTTTGGTTGGTGAAATCCGTGATCAGGAAACAGCGGATTTAGCTATTCAGGCTTCATTAACGGGGCATCTTGTTTTTTCCACACTTCATACAAATGACGCAGCCGGGGCTCTTCCGAGACTTTTGGATATGCACGCGGAGCCTTTCTTACTGGCTTCCACAATAAACTGTATAGTTGCCCAGAGGGTTGTACGTAAAATTCACGATTCATGTAAAATTGAATATTCTCCCGAACCGAAAGTTATAGAGGAGGTAACAAACATCTTGGGTCAATTATGGAGACCGGCCCAACCAATTAAATTTTATAAGGGTAAAGGCGATCCGGAATGCGGTAACAGCGGCTATTACGGTCGTGTCGGAGTTTTTGAAGTATTGCCAGTTAGCGAAAAAATAGGTAGGCTTATATTAGAGCGGAATGCGAGTGGTGCAATAGATAAAGCGGCCCGCGAAGAAGGAATGATTACAATGAAACAAGACGGATATTTAAAAGTTGTCGAAGGAATAACGACAATTGAGGAAGTATTAAGAGTTGCACAGGAATAATTATGAAATTTTCAATTAAAATAACCAATTTGATTATGCAAATTGTCAATTTTCAATTTTCAATTTTTTAAGGTGGATATCAAAGAGTTATTACAGCTTACCGTAGACAGAGAAGCATCAGACCTGCACATTTTATCGGGAATAGCTCCTTATTTGAGGATTGAGGGTCAGCTGTCCCCTATTCCGGACGAAGAACTTCTTACTCCCGAGATTGTCGAAAGGTTTACCAAAGAAATAATGTCGAGTGAGCAGATTGAACGTCTCACTGTTAACAAAGAAGTTGATTTTTCTCTCCCTTTTAACCAAAATGCCCGTTTCAGAGTCAATGCTTATACACAAAAAGGTACTCTTGCCCTTGCCTTTAGAAGAATTCCTTTGAAAATACCCAAAATCGACGATCTCGGTCTTCCTAAACTGATACACACATTTACAGGTCTTAAACAGGGGTTTGTATTGGTTACCGGCCCTACCGGTCACGGAAAATCAACAACCCTTGCCTCGATGCTGAATGAAATTAACGAAGCCAGAAGTGAACATATCGTAACTATCGAAGATCCGATCGAATTTATATTTAAACCGATAAGCTCAATAATATCTCAAAGGGAGATGGGATTCGATACGCACTCCTGGCAGATAGCACTGCGTAGCGTACTCAGAGAGGATCCTGACGTTGTTCTCGTTGGGGAAATGAGAGATTATGAAACAATTGCATCAGCCTTAACGGTTGCGGAAACCGGACATCTTGTCTTCGCAACTTTACACACAAACAGCGCCTCTCAGACAATCGACAGAATTGTTGATGTATTTCCCGATGAACAGCAAGAACAGGTACGATTACAACTTTCCAATGTAATCGAAGCGGTTTTTTCGATGAGACTCATCCCCTCCGTAACTGGTAAACGAGTTGTAGCTTATGAAATTATGCTCGGAACCTCGGCAATTAAAACATCCGTACGGGAAGGAAAAACTCATCAGATAGACAATATTATTCAAACCTCGACGGAGGTCGGTATGAACACACTCGAAATGTCGCTTGCCAATCTGGTGAAAATCGGGAAAATTGACTTAAAAACCGCGCAAACATTTTCTCTAAGACCTGAAGAGCTAAGTAGGTTGGTAAGATCCTCAAAGTAAGGCAAGAGGTAAAAGGCAAGAGGTAAAAGGCAAGGACTTTATGTCAGTTTTTTACCTTTTACCATTCACCTTTCACCTGTCCTATGAAACACTATAGATATAAAGCCAAAGATAATAATGGCAATCTGGTTATCGGCGAAGTTGAAGCCCAAAACCCGGAACAAGCCGCTAAGTTAATCCGTCAGAAAGGTTTAATAGTAATAACAATTTCTTCAAAAAGTGATTTCTCCGTCAATTTTGTTAGGAAATTCAGAGACAGAATTACCGGTGGTGATATATCAAGTTTTACCAGGCAACTTGCGACAATGATTAATGCCGGTTTGCCGATAACCGAAGCACTACTTATTCTCCGGTCACAAACAAAAGGATCAATGCAAACTATAGTTGCCCAAATTTTGGCTGACGTTGAAGAGGGTGAACCACTGTCTGCTTCTATGTCAAAACATAAAAATGCGTTTTCAAAAACCTACATTGCTTTGATTAAATCAGGGGAAATAGGAGGAGTTTTGGACGAGGTGTTGGTCAAGCTCGCCGAAGACTTGGAGAAGCAGGAAGAGTTTAAGGGTAGAGTCAAAGGAGCATTAATTTATCCTGTTATTATTATTCTTGGGATGATTGCGGTTGCTTTAATTATGCTTATATTTGTTATCCCCCGTTTGACTACTCTATATGAACAATTTGATGCGGATTTGCCGGTATCGACCAAAATAATAATAGGCCTATCAAACTTTATGCTTCGGTTCTGGCCGTTGGTTTTGATCGGCATGGGGGCCGGTGTTTATGCTTTCGGTATATACAGAAATTCTAAAGAAGGCAAGAAGAAAACCGATGAATTTCTGTTTAAAATCCCAATAGTAGGAGATCTCCAAAAACAGATTATTTTGACCGAGCTAACCCGAACACTATCCCTAATGATTGGTTCGGGCGTATCGATACTTGAAGCCTTGAATATATCCTCTCAGGTTGTCGGAAATGTTGTGATTTCAGAAGCGCTTGAAGAAATTACCAAAATGGTCGAGAAAGGTTTCCCATTAGCCTTCGCGTTTTCGAGACACCCCGATGCATTCCCTTTTATTTTATCGCAAATGGTTGCTGTGGGAGAAGAAACCGGGAAAATGGACGAGGTACTCTCCAAAATAAGTCACGTTTTTGAAGTGGAAAGCGATCAAAAAGTCAAAGCCCTAACTGCTGCTGTTGAACCTTTGGTGTTGATTCTTTTGGGTGTTGGAGTTGCTTTTTTGGTAATTTCAATTATTCTGCCTATATATAATTTGACCACACAACTCTAAAGTAACAATATACTTGACATCAGAGCGGTAATTAGTGAATACTGGATATATTGAGAAATTTAAAATTAAAATATCAAATTTCAAAATTACAATTTAAAGTTAAAAATTATTAGATTTTGATTTATCATTTTGCATTTTTAATTTTGAATTTTTTATTTGCTAAGAGGGGGGGTGACTATTAATTAAATGACTGCCTATTTGAAAAAAGGTTTTACACTTATTGAACTTTTGATCGTTATTGCGATATTGGGAGTTCTGGCCGTAGTTATTTTGGTTGCGATTAATCCTCAGGAACAGTTAGCCAGAACCAGAGACGCGGGTCGAACTTCGTCAGTTACCCAACTCGGGCACGCACTTCAGGCATTTGGTGCATCACACGAGGGAGACTACGTTACTGAAAGTAACACTTGGGTTACAGATTTGGTTACTGCCGGAGAAATAGCCGTTGTTCCAGGCAATTTAGCTTACAACATAACCGGTACTAGTGCCTGTAATACGCAAGGAGTTGAAGGAGATTGGTGTTATGACAGCGATGGTGGTACGCCTCCAAATAATGGTATAGTATTTGCAAGATTGGAGTCGGGATCTAACGACTCGAGGTGTGCAGCAGCTGAGAACGCATTTGTTGTCTTTGATACTGTTTCGGGTCGAGGGGGTATAGTTTGCGAAGGAACAGAGCCAACCTATGCCGCAGGAGGTCAAAACTTCATCAACTAACTATGATTGATAAAGTTGGATCTTAGTGGGGCTATTTGAGCACTGCTTACTTAATAAGTGCGCTTAAAAGCCCCACTTGTGTTATTTTTATTTACGGTAATTTTTAAGAATAGTTATAGAAGCAATAAAACCCAATGAGGAAACGATTACTTCGCGGATTTACTCTTATTGAACTTCTTATTGTAATAGCAATAATCGGGGCCCTTGCTGCATTTATTTATAGTTTTATCAATCCGACCGAGATGACTGCTCGAGCTAGGGATGCCGGAAGAATTGGAGGAGTTACCCAGCTCGGGAAGGCTATTTTAGACTATAATCTGAATAAAGACATGTATCCTACCGACTCAACTTGGGACGTGGATCTGGAGAACATCAAAGAAGTGGGCAGATTTCCGGGAGGCATTCGTTACGCTTATACGACAGTTACTTCCTGTACGACCAACGTAAAACCTTCAACTAATCCGACTTTTTGTTATGCTGAGGATAGCATGAACAGCTACGGTGCTCTAGTTTTTGCTAAATTGGAATCCAAAAAACAGACTAGCAAATGTACCCTACCTGAGGAAATTTATGTTACTTTTTCAACCGAGGACAATTTTACGGGTCTAATTTGCTCAAACGGAGATCCCAGTCCTTGGGCAAAGGGAACAATGTCTTATATTAATTAGTATAGGATGAGCGACTAATGTTTGATGTTCATATTTTTTATCTGCTTATTTTTTTTGTAACCGGATCCGTCTTAGGATCTTTCTTGTCGGCTTATACCTATCGACTCCCCAGAGGCATAAGTATTATCTCGGGGAGATCGCGCTGTCCCAAGTGTAATAAAACTATTGCCTGGTTTGACAATATTCCAATACTCTCGTATATCCTCCTTAGAGGAAGATGCAGACACTGTCATGAAACAATTTCCCCACGCTACCCTTTAATAGAAGTATCTTGTGCAGTAGTTTTTGTATTAATTTATTTATTTTTGGCCGGAGGCTATTGTGGTAACTCAAACATAAGTGCGATATGCAGCTGGAAACACGTATTAGGAGTTCTTTCTCTCCCCTACATAACTACCCTTAGTCTTATTTTTATCCCCATATTCGTTATTGACCTGGAGAATCAATTTATTCCCGATGAACTAGTATTTATTTCTTTACTGCTAAGCGTTTTTGCAATTTTGCTTTCGGCTACAAATCAAATTTATTTACATTTTTTTTCAGGGTTTTTTGTCTCCAGCCTGCTAATATTTTTAAATATTATTACGCGAGGTCGTGGTATGGGACTCGGGGATGCTAAATTGGCAATAAGCTTGGGATTAGTTCTGGGTTGGAGGTTAACCCCGGCTTGGTTTTTATTAAGTTTTATACTGGGAGGAGCGGTGGGAGTTATTCTTATAATTTTCGGTAAAGCGAGTTTCGGTAAGCACATAGCTTTTGGCCCTTTCATGATTACGGCTTTTTTTATAATGCTATTTTGGGGAGATATAATTGTCAGGTATAAAGAAATCACATTTTGAAATCGCACTAAAATGTGATTTCTGTAGCATATGTCACGCTACCTAAGGCCCTCGATCAAAGTGTGACATCTGTAGTAATTTGTACATATGAAACCATTTACAAAAAAAGAATTAATCTCGGTTCTGATAATACTAAGCGTTGTATTTTTGGTGACACTCAACAATATGATAATTGCATTAAGGCGTTCAAGGGATTCGACACGAAAACAAGATATGGGTTCTGTTTCTGACGCACTTCACCGCTATTATCAAGATTTCGGATTTTTTCCTCCTTCGAGTGCTGGAATGATTAAGGCCTGCAAAGGTGATAATTTTGAGACTATTCTCGGAGAGTTAAAGGAAAGTTCCGGGTTTGATCGGACTAAATTTTTTGATGGTCTAAGAGGTTGTGTCTGGGGGAAGGATTCTTTTTCTGATCTTTTTGATCCTTCTTATGAACCTTACCTTAAGGTTTTTCCTCAGGATCCTAAATCGGGAGAAGGTTTTAGTTACATCTACATTTCAAACACCGCAAGATTCCAACTTTATTCATCGCTCGAAGGAAATCAAGACGAAGCAGGATATGACAGCGATATAGTTAAAAGAAATCTTTTATGCGGGGTTAAGATTTGCATTTATGGTAAGAGCTTTACGGATACCCCTCTTAATAGATCTATTGAAGAATACGAAGCAGAACTTCTGGAGAAGCAGAAAAGTGGAAGACCTTAAGTATAAAATGGTATAAATATATAACTGCCTTATGATAAAAAATTCAAAATTCAAATTTCAAATTTCAAAGCGAACAACCGACTACCGATTTCTAACTACCCACCATGGTTTCACTTTGATTGAACTTCTAATCGTAATGGCGGTTATCGGCGGACTTGCGACGATATTTGTTGCCAGGTTTCCCGGAAGTCAAAGAAGGGCAAGAGATACACTGAGAAAAAACGACCTGAGGCAATATCAAAGCGGATTGGAAGTATACGCTAACAGGAATAACGGATTTTATCCGTCAAGAACCACGGACGTGCAAGCAGATACAACCTTGTGCACTACTGATTTGGGCTTGGGATCAGGCGATTGTTCAGCCGACCCACGAGATGGAGACAGTATATGCACCAGTGGCCTCTGTCGTTACTTTTTCAGGAGTGACGGAACATGCGCTCTCGGTGGTCCTTGTGCGAGAAATTATTTCTTGTATGCAAGATTAGAACAACCTCAGGATACGACTACACCGATCTGGTTTGTATGCTCAAACGGTGAATCCGGGGAAGTAGCGACTATTCCGGTTGCGGGTGCTGTCTGTCCTGTTCCCTAACTATGAGACATTTCAAACACAAATTGTTAGACAAGCTGACCATCCCGAGTAAAATCGAGGGATTTCCAATTTTCAAAAAGATTACCTCAGGCTTTACGCTGATTGAGTTGCTCACCGTAATGTCAATAATTGCAATTTTGGCTGCAATTTCTATTTTTTCTTTAAACGGGGCCAGAGAATCAGGCAGGGATGCCAAACGCAAAGCAGATTTGGAAGCTGTTGCTTCTGCCTTAGAGCTCTATAAAGCGGATTGTAATTACTACCCCAATACAATACCTGCCGCCGGAAATCAATTTACAGGAACTGCCTGTGGTTTAGGAGCAAATATTTATATGGAGGCAATACCTGGGGATCCTTTGGCCGGACAGGCTTATTTCTATGAACCGTTAAGCTGTGTGGTGGCAAACTGCACAAGATTCAGGTTCTGGGCAGCTCTTGAAGATCCTGGTACAACACCATCTGCTTGTACGGGTTCACCAACCTGTGGAGGTGCTACTTGTAACTTTTGTGTAACAAACCCTTAATGCTTCGACGTGGCTCAGCATTAATCTGGAACCCGTCGAAAGGTTAATTTTATAATGTATGAACGATAGTCCACTTCCCAACCCTCGTAAAGTTAAGGTTTACTTTCGTAAAAACGAGGCAGGATTTACCCTAGTAGAACTTATTATAGTTATAGTGACTATGGTTCTTATTTTTAGTCTAGGTTATGCAAATTACCGCGGATTTCAGAGACGACAGCACTTAGAAAGTGCGGTTAGGATGGTAATGGGAGATTTGAGGCTTGCCCAAGGGATGGCATTGGCCGGTAGAAAACCCGAAGAGCCGGTAGGTAACGCCTGCCAAACCAATGTTTTGGGAGGATATGTATTTTCCAGGACTACTGGTTATTCAGCGGGTCCGCCGGAGATTCCCGCAAGCTATACGATTTATGCAGTTTGTCCTGATTGGGGGCAGAGGGTTGCCGTAAAGGGACCAATAGAATTACCTGAAAATATTAATCTGCTGGCATTTGGCGGCGGAAATAGATTTATTTTTCGTGTTCTGGGGAGAGGAACCGACCGGAATACTGATATAGTACTTACGTTTAATTACGTAGACAGCGGAGTAGCTAATAGATCTATAACTATTACGCCGGCAGGAAACATACAATGATAAAGGTATATAGCGGACAGTCACTTTTTGAGGTTCTTTTCTCTGTGGCTATCGCTTCCATTCTTTTGATCGGAGTAGTTTCTCTTGCCGCGACCTCGGTTAGAAATACCAGTTTCTCATTAAATAATGCGCTCGCTACGGAATTTGCTCAAGAAGGATCTGAGTGGATCAGGCAGTATAGGGACGCAGATTGGGATGAATTTAAATCGCACTCTTCGGGAGGTGCCGGAAGCAATTGGTGTATCAACTCTCTTCCCTACCCCCCACCGGCTTGGGGTTTACCGTCTTCCTGCGGAACGGCAACTATTACGGGCACGATTTTTACAAGAGATATAAATTTGACTGATGATGCGATTAACGCAGGGCTTGTGGAGGTAACGATTTCGGTTAACTGGACTGATTCACAAGGTGTTCATACGGTTAGATCTATTTCTAAACTTGCAGACTGGAATAGATGATATATCAAGCTCAAAAAACAAATATCAAAAATCAAAAAAGTAAAGCATTCTCAGGCTATACGCTTATTGAACTATTGGTTGTTTTACTAGTTTTCACAATTTTAGCTTATGTTATTGTTCAATCCTTAGCCCTGAGCCTCAGGGGATCCCGGAAAAGCGAAAACCTAGGCCAGGTAAAAGGTAATGTTGAGTATGCAATGAATGTTATGGAAAGACACTTAAGAAATGCCCGCGGAATACCCGTCGGGGGATGTACCCCTAATCAGATAACCTACCAAGATGAATGGGGAACGGCCACAAACCCCTATTTTAGTTGCGTAGGTGGAGCTAATGGTTATATTGCTTCGGGATCGGCAAGACTAACTTCAACCGAAATTTATATAGACTGTACTGCCGGGAATGTATTTGACTGCCCGCCCCCCACCGCTGGTGTTCCCCCCTCAATTATTATTAATTTGGTAGGTAGAGACGCCAATTCCTCCGGTGCAGAAGGAGCTGATGTAACCTCAACAACAAAACTCTTGTTAAGAATTTACTAGAACCCACTTCAAACCTCATTTCAAGATTTTGAAATGAGCTGTAGAACATCAAGAAGCTAGAAAACGCCCATCCGTCTCTTCGTACAATTAGCAATTGACCGTTTACGTCTGCAATTGTTAAACTAGACTTGGTATGTATATTCTGCCTAAAGTCTTAAAAGAGAATTACTCGAAGAAAAAAGCCGGGATATCTAAAGGACACTGGAGTAGAATCTATTTATATTCTTCATCTAATACAAAAGGACAGGCTTTGTTGATTGTTCTTCTTACTATGGCAGTAATTCTGACAGTTGTTTTGTCCGTTACGTCGCGGTCGGTGGTTGAATTAACCACAACGACTTACCAAGAAGACGCACGACGAGCCTTTTCTGCTGCTGAAGCCGGTGTTGAACAGGTTCTACTGACCCAAACAAATGTGACTCAAGTCCTTGATCCGAGCGCGAATGTTGGTTTTGATGCGGAACTTACCTATCCGCAACTTGGAAGTACCTACAATTACCCGAATCTTTTGTCTTCGGGCGAGGTGGCGACTTTCTGGTTAGTTTCGCACGACAACACCACAAACGCTTTAACTTGCAGTGCAGGGAACTGTACAAGGGCCAACAGACTTCAGGTTTGCTTCGGTAACAATCTTGCTGCGCAGCCCGCGATTGAGGTCGAAATCTATTTTGATACCAGTCAGCAATCTTTCGCAAGCCCAAATAATTTTTCCAATATTAAGGCAGTCCGTACAACTTACGACCCCTCGGCTTCAAGACGGGTTTTAAACAACTTTGGCTCAACAAGTGCCAGTCCTTGCCCTTTTGGCGGAGGATACAGCTTTTACAGCGGCCTTATTAATTTGACAGCTCTCATACCCGCACCTCCCAATTGTTCTGTAAATAATGCAAATTGCTTGGTAATGGCCAAAGTCCGAATATTGTATAACCCCAATCCCCAGCCCGTAGGGATCGGAGTTTTAGGTGCGATTCCCAATCTTCCAGCACAAGGATTTAGGGTCGAGTCAACCGGAACAGCAGGAGAATCGGTTAGAAGCCTTCATGTTGTCAGATCATATCCTGAGCCACAATCTGCCTTTAACTCTGCAGTTTTTAGTAAGAACAATTTAACCAAACCATAAAAATATGAGCGTAATGAAATCATTATTTTTAATACTGACTAGGTGCTAATTTCTTTAGCATACATAAATTATGTCTGTAGGACTTGATATCGGTACGAAAACTATTAAGATGGTTGAACTTGTTAAACAAGGGGCAGGATTTAGTCTCCGAGCCTCGGGTATTGTTGGGCATAAAGGTAAAACACCCGATCAAAGTAAAGACGAAAAGGAACTTGTAATTTTAACCGAAGCGATTAGAAAACTGCATAAAGATGCAAAAATTTCGTCAAAAGAAGTGATTATAGCACTCCCCGAAACCCAAGTTTATACACGGACGATAAAGTTCCCTCTCTTGACGGATGCAGAGGTTGCCTCGGCTGTAAAATGGGAGGCTGAGCAATATATTCCTATCCCGGCAAACGAAGCCATAATACAACACCAGATTGTAGAAAGAAGAGAAGATACTACTCCACCCCAAGTAGTGGTTCTTCTTGTTGCAGCACCCAAGGCTTTGGTTGAAAAATACGCACGCGCCGTCGAAATGTCGGGTATGAATCTTACTACGATAGAAACGGAATTGATGGCATTGGTAAGGAGCTTGGCTCCGATGGACCAATCGAGCATGATTGTTGATTTCGGGGCTAGGTCCTCGGATATTGCTATTGCAAAAAACGGAACACTCGTTTTCTCCCGCTCCATCCCTACAGCCGGTGAGGCTTTTACCAGGGCTGTTTCGCAATTTTTAGGAGTCGATGAAACGCAGGCTGAAGAATACAAAAGAACTTACGGTCTTTCAGCCACACAACTTGAAGGAAAAGTAAAACAAGCTCTTGACCCGGTTTTTAGGGTGGTTTCTGACGAAATGAAGAAAGCCATTCATTTTTATCAGTCGGAAGAAAAAGGAGATTCGCCTACATCCGCTATCTTAGCCGGAGGAACAGCCGGGATGCCGGAAGCTGCTTCCACACTCACAAAGCTTCTAGGTATAGAAGTAATAGTCGGAAACCCTTTTTCAAAGGTTAGTGTGGATCCTCAAGCTGTAACCCAGCTTGCCGGCTACGCACCGCTATATTCTATAGCAGTGGGTCTAGCCATGAGGGAATAACCTGATTCACACTTTCTTTGCAAAAAAAGAAAGTGTGGTAAAGAAATAAGAGATCTCCAAATTCTTCAGGAACTTGGAGAGAAAAAGGTAGATAAAGAAAATAAAACTAGACTAAATTATTGAGCAATTTGGAGATTTAATTAAATATGTCCGTAAATCTTTTACCGCAAGAATTAAGACCCAAGGGATCTTATGTCAAACTTTCAAAAACACTTAAAAAGTTTGCACTCGTATCAACCATTGTTATGCTTGTGACGAGTTCGGTGGTACTCGCCAGTTATCTCTTGCTCAGATATCAAATATCCTCATCGATTAAAAAGCAAGACGAGCTTAAAGGCAATATCAAGGCATTGGAGCAAACAGAGCAAAAAATGATACTAATTAAGGATCGACTCGATAAGATTGGTAAAATTGAAAAATCGGATAATATAAACAAAGGCGTCGGTATCCTTGAGGATGTCTTGGGTACGCTTGAGGAAAATGTCTTTTTGGAGGAAGTTGAGCTGAAACCCGCAAATGCACAGGTGGTGATTGTTACTGGTAACTCTTTAGAACTCACACATTTTTTGTCTAAACTTATGAGCCAAGTTAAGCTAGTACGAATAGATTTGGTATCTCTGGAGTATGGCCCAACAAAGGGTTACGAAATGAAACTGTCGTTATCAAGGTAAAAAAATGAAAATGTCACTTTTTCGAAAAATATTAACTCCAAACATAATGGTTTTACTTGGGCCAATCTCTGTTCTTTTGGGCGTAATTATCCTTTTTGTTATTATTCTGAATAACGGGTACTCCCAAATTAAAACTCAACTTAGCACACTCAAAACTACGAGAAATTCCGAAAATCAATTACAAACAAAACTCGATAAATTAAAAGACATACCGCCGGGAATATTAGACAATTCCAGTGATGTGATTGTCGTATTGCCGTATAAAAATCCGGGAATATTAATTATTTCTCAGATGCGTTTATATGCTAATAACAACTCGCTTTCGCTTAGTAAGATAGAACTAAAAAACGCTTCGAAGACAAATGACCAGCTTGCAAAAATGCAGCTGTCAGGGGAATTTGATATCCCCAATTTCCTTTCAGCTGTAAATTTTCTGAAAAATATGATCTCCAGTGCACCGATATCAACACTGGACGAACTTACGATTAAGTTAAGTCAAGCAGGAGCTCTTGAGGGAGAATTAAAAACCTCCGCGTATTGGGCGGACTTACCCACACAACTTCCTCCCCTAAATGAGCCTTTCCGGGAGTTAACAAAAGAGGAGCAGGATCTTTTAACTAAAGTTGCCAATTTCAGCCAACCGGAATTTACTACGTTACCGCCTACTACGCCCGGTCAAAGGGAGAACCCATTTAAATAGAAGAAATTATTGGGATTTTGAAGTACTTTCGGATACATTCACGAAGACAATCCTTTTTTCAAGTTTGCCCCGTATCCTGGCTAAACTTTGGATAGCCTTAATTGTTTTTCCACCTTTTCCGATAACAAGCCCGATAAGTTCTGGGCTTACGTTAATTGTTAAGGTTACTTTACCGTTCTCCTCAACCTCCTCAATATCGGCGTCTTTTATACCCATTGCCTCTTCCAGCAAATATTTAATTAATTTTTTCATATTTCAATCAGCTTTTTTAAACTTAAAGAAAGTTGGGCTCCTCTACCCAGCCAGAATTTTAATTTGTCATTATCAAGTTTTTTAGTTTGTTTGGAAGGATACCAATATCCTATCGTATCAATGGGCTTACCCTGTCTTTTTCTTTCTTTACTTATGACAACGATCCTGTATGTAGGATTTCCTTTTGCGCCTTGTCTTACCAGTCGGATTTTTACCATGAGTGAATTTTAACCCATGAGGAGTCTTTAGGCAAATTAATCTGAATCTGAAATTTTCTCCAAAACCTTTATTGCAGCATCCTGTGCCGCCTCGCTTTTATTTTTTCCCATTCCTTTTCCCCACACTTCGTTGTTTACCCTGGCTTCGATAGTAAATTTTTTGTTATGATCCGGGCCTTCCTCTTCGACTACTTCGTATTTTGGAGCCGGTAAACCCTTGGCCTGAACGTATTCCTGGAGTCTGCTTTTGGCGTCTTTTAAAGGTTTTGCTATCTTTTCGTCTATAGACGGGAAAAGATATTTTTTAATAAAATTTTCGGCTTCTGTTATTCCTCCGTCTATATATAAACCTCCAATGAGAGCCTCCATTGTGTTAGCGAGTAGCGACGGATTTTCCCGTCCTCCGCCCTCTTCTTCACCTTTTGATAAGTATAAAAGTGTTCCGACCCTGAGTTTCCTGGCAATTTCCGCGAGATTTACGGTATTTACCAGATTTGCCCTTAAAGCTGTCAAATATCCTTCTTCTTTGTCCGGAAAACGCTCATAAAGTTCCTTTGAAACGACGAACTCGAGCACTGCATCGCCCAAGAACTCTAAACGTTCGTTCGACTCGCTTTTGCCCGGGTGCTCATTCACCCATGATTTATGAGTAAGAGCCAAATCAAATATTTTATTGTTTTTAAATAAGACTGCTATACTTTTCGGGGACATATTTACTATTCTAATCGAGGTAGTCATTTAAACCGACTTCCTCAATGAGCTCTCCGACGGTTTCGATTTCAGTTAACTCTAGTTTCGAAATATCCAGTCCCCGAGTATCAAGTATTTCGACAAAATCTGTTAAATCTGTCGGCTTCATATGCAGGTCCGCTACGAGGGAATCCTCTTCGTCTATATCATCAGGCTCAACTCCCAGATATTCCGAGAGGAGTTTTTTAATTTGAGTTTTTACGTCTTTATGAGGATTTTTTGTCATCACTTTCTTCCCCCTTTTCCTTAAAAATAGTTCCCAGAACTCCATTTACAAAAGAAGGCGATGACTCTGCCCCGAATTCTTTTGCCAGCTCAACCGCCTCATCAATTATAACTTTTGGCGGAGTTTTCGATTGAGTTAATTCATAAACCGCCAACCTTAGTATTGCTAAATCGATTCTGTTTAACTTATCTACAGGCCAAGCCGGAGCCGCCTTTTTAATTTTATCGTCCAGAAAATCCTTCATTTTAAGAATAGCTTTAGCATTATCGTTCAATCCTCCTTGATGCGTAAAGCTTTCGGCGAACAGTAATTTAACTACTTCCCTTCTTAATTTATGGCGGGGATCACCTGCTTTTTTCATATTCTATGTAAAAGAAAAAGACAAAACACTATATTATTGTAAAAGATTCAGATTATTTGTAAACCCTGTGATTTTCTGAAGTAATTGATACAAAGTTATTTATAAAAACCACAATAGGGACAAGCTTTGTGCGATTCTTTGAGTTTGCCGCAGCTGGGACACTGGCTCAAATTCGGCAGACTCATCCTGTGCGCCGGAGAATTTCTCCTGATATTGCTTCGACTTCTGGTATGTTTTTTCTTGGGTAACGGCGTCATAATCGTTTCTCACTTTCTTTTGAAAGAAAGTGAGTCAAAGAAACTAAATTCAGTTAAGATCATTGGAATTGTAACTGATATAGGCACTCTGGTGCAAGATGGAACCCAAAAAAAGACGATATTAGTTCGGGACGATGTTTTGGCTGTCGATTTTGTTTAAAAGTTTTGAGAACTTTTTGGGATTTTCGATTGCCTCTTCCGCAACGCTTCTGGATTTTTTGATAAGATCGGTATCGCTCCATGCGGCTATTTTCAAATCCAGAAAACCGTGCTGTTTCTTCCCGAAAATTTCACCCGGTCCTCTCATTTTCAAATCAAGTTCGGCCAGTTCAAATCCGGACATCGATTTAGTAAGAGCCTTCAGTCTTGTAAAAACAACATTAGAATGCGAATCTGTAATTAAAAGGCAGTAACTTTTAATACTTCCCCGTCCGACTCGACCCCGGAGTTGGTGAAGTTGAGCCAAACCGAATCTTTCGGCGCCTTCGATAACCATTATTGTTGCGTTGGCTACATCAATTCCTACCTCAACTACCGGTGTTGATACCAAGACTTTGGTAACTCCCTTTTTAAAGGAATCCAACACTTCGTTTTTGAGTTTTGCCGATTGTCTGCCGTGAAGTAAGTCTACATTCATGTCCGAGAAAATCTCTTTTAATTTTTCGTACTCAACCGTTGCAGCCTTGACCTGCCTCATTGTTTCGACCTCGGATTCCTCAATCAAAGGGCAAATAATATAAACCTGAATATTTTCTTTTTTAATTTTGTCCTTGATCCACTCATATCCAGAATCTCTTTTGGCCGGCGAGATAACCCATGTGGTAATTGGCCGTCGGCCTTTGGGAAGTTCATCTAAGGTTGATAGGTCAAGATCACCATAGATGGTTAGTGCAGCAGTTCTCGGTATGGGAGTTGCCGTCATGGTAAGAATATGGGGGGCGGTGCCCTTATTTTCGGTTTTTTTGATTAGGTGTGCCCTTTGCTCAACGCCGAATCTGTGTTGTTCGTCGATAACGACGAGTGAAACACTTTCAAAGTCGATTTTTTTGTGGATTAGCGCATGCGTGCCGACAAATATATCCGTTTTGCCGAGATCTTTTTTGACCAGGGACGAGGTTACCAGGCTTACCCTTACCTTAAATCTGTCAAAGATTTCGTGAAGAGTATTAAAGTGTTGATTTGCCAGAATCTGCGTCGGAGCCATAAAAACTGTCTGATAGCCGTTGATAAAAGATGCGAAGGCAGCCGCCGCGGCAACCACCGTTTTTCCCGAGCCGACATCACCTTCAAGGAGTCTGTTCATGGGCGAATCTTTGACAAGATCTTCGGAGATTTCATTTATCGACCTGATTTGGGAATTGGTTAGGTCAAAGGCAAGTGAATTAATAAACTCTTTCATCGCGTCTGTATCAACAATAAGCCTATTGGCAGTCATGATCTGGTGCCAATCTTTTTTACGCATCAGACTTCTAAGGTGGTGGAAAAGAAGTTCGTTAAACGCCAATCGCGTTTTTGCTTCCCGAGCCTCTTCGGGCGTTTCAGGAAAATGAACGGATTCCAGCGCTTTTATAAAATCTATTAAGGAATATCTTGCTAAGACATCCGTGGGAACAAAATCATCCAACCATTGTTCAACTAAAGACAGAGTCAAAACTACCTTTCCCCTTAACCATTTGGAAGATACCCTCGCTGTTTCGGGATAAACAGGAACGAGCCGTCCGGTATGCAGTGTTTGGGTTTTTCCGTCAAGGGGTTCATATTCCGGAGAAACGAGAGCCTTCTTTCTGTCGAACCAGTCAATTTTTCCCGAGAAAGAATAATTCATTCCCTTTTTGACGTTTCGGATAAGATACGGTTGATTAAACCAGACAACCGTTAAGACTCCGGTTTTATCAGACACCTCGCCCATTTGAATTTTCTTTCCATGGGTAGTGTAAATATTTTTGACGGATTCAATTTTTCCCTGAATTGTGACTGTTTCTCCGGGTTGTGTATCGGAAATTGCCGATTTGATTCTGTAATCAATGTATCTTGACGGAACGTGTAAAAGTAAATCTTCTGCCGTTTCGATATCCAACTTTCTTAACCTGTTGGCATATACGGACCCTACAGAAGGTAATCGTAATATCGGTGTGTCAAGCTTCATGAATCTTGGCTTAATAATATCACGGAGTAATGTGCTTAATTAAAGGGCGTAAAAGATGAGAGGCAAAAAGGTAGTAAGCAAAAGCCCGATTGTAGAGAAAATCAGGATTATTGTAAAAAATAATTTTTTCTTGTCTTTTATTCTTGGAAATCTCATAGCAAATTTTACTGTTATTTTATTTCGTAAAATCCTCTTTTACCTATTTTTATTTCTGCTCCACTTTCAACTTGAAACTTTGGATCTACGATCTTTATCCCATTAACATCGACGGAACCTTGTGTAATAAGTCTCTTGGCTTGCGAAATGCTTACGTTTGAGGCGTGAGAAACGGTACCAAGTAGACTTGAATCGACCAATGGTGTGTCTTGGAAGGTTGGTTTACCGCGGCTGAATGTTTTGTCAAAATGTTCTTGAGCTTCCTTTGCCGTGTTTTCTCCCCAAAGAATATTTACAACTTCATATGCGAGCTGTTTCTTTTGTTCCATCGGTTCTGATTTAACTTTTTCGGCGATTCCTGAGAGATCAACATCTGTTAATAGTTCAAATCCAAGCTCGATAACCTCATCCGGAAAAGACATGATGCCTGCAAAGAGCTCGCTAGGTGGAACATCAAGAAATAGGGCATTACCTGTTGTTTTTCCAACCTTATTTCCTTCCTTATCAATAAGTAGTTTTGTAGCAAGAATAAATTTCTCCTTTTTCCATACAACTTTCATTAAATCTCGCCCTGCTAATATGTTAAATAACTGGTCATTTCCGCCAACTTCGAGATCAACCCCACCCGGCACCATCTTTATGCTATCGATAGCTTGTATGACTGGATACAATAATTCATGCAACCTGATGGGATGGTTCTCCTTAAGTCTTTTTTGAAACATATCTCTTTCCAGAATCTGCTGCACGGTAAAATGCGACGTAATTTCTAATAACTCCTTAAACTCAATAGGGTCATTCCATTTTGAGTTGAAAAGTATCTTAGCAGGATTTTCCCCTCCAAAATCTAATACTTTAGATGCCTGTTCCTTCCATTTTTCCGAGTTTTTAACAGTTTGCTCTCTGGTTAAAGGTACTCTTGTTGAAATTTTATCAGGATCCCCTATCATGCCGGTGAAGTCCCCAACCAGAAATATGACCTTGTGTCCTAGTTTTTGAAAGGCTCTCAGTTTCATTAAACCTACGTAATTTCCTAAATGTAGAGATGGCATTGAAGGATCAAATCCTTGGTAAAGAGTTATCTTTTTCTTCCCCATTAGCTCTGCCAAACCCTCTTTCGACGGTAAAATTTGCTCTACTCCTCTTGTTAAAACTTCTTCTAATTTATCCATGTTGTGATTATTTTAGATTGTTTGGGAATTTAAATCAAAGCCATGTTAAAATTAGGTGATGTCAACTTGGAGAAGAAAGAGGTTTGCGAGAAAAAGTTTCCGGCAGGATTCTTTCAGCGTTAAAAAAACCCGTTTAATACTGAAATTAGCGAAATTTTCACTCCTCGGGGTAGTACTTGTCTTTTTATCTTCATTTATTATCTTTCCCTTGTTTGCTTTTAACCTTCCCTCTCCGGACAAAATAGTCAGACGGGAAGGATTTTCGACCAAAATTTTAGACAGGAACGGCAAAGTTCTTTATGATATATTTGCCGATCAGAGGCGTACCCCGGCAGATATCAAAAATATTCCCGACTACTTGAAGAAAGCCACGATAGCAATTGAAGATAAAAACTTTTATAAACACAGCGGTTTTGACCCCTTGGGTATTATAAGAGGTTTTTCCAGAATATTTACCCGTGGTTACGCACAGGGAGGTTCTACTCTAACCCAACAACTGGTAAAAAATGTTCTACTCACCCCCGAATATTCAGTACTTCGCAAAATAAAGGAGTTTATACTTGCAGTTCAAATAGAAAGAAAATATTCCAAAGATGAAATTTTACAGATGTATTTAAACGAAGCTCCGTACGGCGGGACCGCTTGGGGTGTCGAAGCTGCGTCAGAAACCTATTTCGGGAAGAGCGTTGAAGACCTTAATTTAGTCGAATCAGCAGTACTTGCCGGACTTCCCCAAAGACCTTCCGTTTATTCTCCTTATTCTGCTTATCCCGACGCCTATAAAGACAGAACAAAGCAGGTATTAAGAAGAATGCGTGAAGACGGATACATTGATAACGAACAGGAGGAGGAAGCGCTGAGTCAGTTGGATGACATAAGTTTTCTAAACCGCGGAGCCAACTTTAAAGCACCTCATTTTGTTCAGTACGTTCAGGCTATATTGGAAGAGAGATACGGTGAGAGGGTTGTCGAACAGGGTGGACTGAAAGTTACGACCACACTCGATTTGGACCTGCAGGAAAAAGCCCAGTCAATAGTGTCAGAAGAAATAGCTAAAGTGGAGGATAAATTTCATATAACAAACGGCGCTGCAGTAATTCTTAATCCTCAGACCGGAGAAATTCTGTCGATGGTGGGTTCAAAAGATTTTAGTGCCAAGGACTATGATGGTCAGGTAAACGTCACAATGTCCCTAAGACAGCCCGGGTCCGCCATAAAGCCGATAACCTATGTTACTGCGTTTAAGGAAGGGTATACCCCATCAACGCTCATTATGGATGTTCCTACGGAATTCCCCGGTGGTGACCAGCCAACTTATAAACCCGTTAATTATGACGGAAAATATCGCGGTCCGATGCAGGTTCGTTATACTCTCGGTAACTCCGTTAACGTACCTGCTGTTAAAATGCTTGCTACCGTCGGTATTAAAAAGACCTTAGAGACTGCGTACGAACTCGGCTTACAATCGCTTCCGCCGACAAAGGAGACGCTTGCAAGGGTAGGTCTTTCCCTTACCTTGGGTGGTGGAGAGGTGCGTTTATTGGAGTTAACCGGTGCTTACTCTACTTTTACAAATCAGGGATTTAAAGTTGATCCTACGGCGATTCTCAAGATTGAGGATTCTGACGGAAAGGTTCTTGAACAAACGGAACCTAAAAAAGGAAAGAGAGTATTAACACCGGAGCAGGCATATTTGATAGCTGACATACTCTCAGATAACGATGCCAGGTTAATAGTTTTCGGACCTAATTCAGCCTTGAAGATCCCCGGACGTCAGGTAATGGCTAAAACAGGAACAACTAATGATCGTAGGGATAATTGGACAGTAGGAGGCGAAACTCAGGTAATGGTTGGGGTCTGGGTTGGGAATAACGACAATTCTCCTATGCTTAGATTGGCATCGGGAGTCTCCGGTGCGGCGCCGATTTGGAGGCGGATAATTTTAGCAGCGCTTGACGGGAAACCGAATTTCCCTATAGAGGTTCCTGGAGGGATAGTAACAGCTGCGATTGATTCAGTCTCGGGATATGCTGCTCACGATGGGTATCCTTCCAGAATCGAAAAATTTATAGACGGAACGCAGCCTCGCGAGGATCCGGTGCATGTAAAATTGAAGGTTTGTAAAAATGACGGCAAATTGGCAACGCCCTCGGATATAGCCGCGGGTAATTATGATGAAAAGGAGTTCTTTGTCTTTAAGGAAGAGGATCCCACAGCTCCCGCGGGGGGACAAAATAAATGGCAGGAAGGAATTCTCAGCTGGTCGGCAACACAAACCGATCCGAGATATCATCCGCCGACGGATTATTGCGGAACGCAAAACCCGGTAAACGTTGAATTTTTTACACCTAAGGATAAAACTTCAAACTTACCCAACAAATTCAGTATAGAGGTGAGAGCGGATTCTACCAGCGAGGTTACTCAGGTAGAACTTTATGTAGACGGAACCAGGATACGAACTTTTAACTCAAAACCTTTTAAAGAAGACGCTACATTGGAAAATGGTGTTCACACTCTTCGGGCCGTTGCTAAAGACGCTAACGGTAAAGAGTCAGACAGAGGAATAACAATCGGAGTAAATACTGCCTGGGATTATTCTCCAACTCTGCCTCCCCCGTCGCCAACTCCAACACCCTAGAGGGCAGAAACTTGAACTTAAGGTTTACAATATATAAAAGTGGCATTAGCTGAGATAAAGATTGACTGTAGTTCTGACGAACATATTCTTGGACAGGTCAAAGACGCGTGGGTAGGCTTTATTGAATCAACTTCCGGAATTACTCCTTCGTCCCTAAAATACTCCGAAGAAAGATCAAATATGGTAAGAACAATTAGATCGGTTGTTCCGGAAAATTGCTATAACCAGTGGACCATAATCCCCGATAAAAATGATTTATTCGAAAGGCCGAAAATCGACCAAGTTATAGATGAGGTACTGTATAGCATGCAGATAAAGCATCCAGCACATCCGGCGGTAGTTGATCTAATACAAAGTAAGGCTTACTGGCGAGATTTTGTTGCTCTCAAAGAAAATAAAAATTAGTTATATCTTCTCGTTTACTTCGAATTTTTTGTTAAGATTCGACAGAATTTTGTTGTGGATTATCTTTACATCGTTATCAGACATGGTTTTTTTAGGATCCTGGTACCAAATCCTGAATGTGTGTGATTTTTGATATATATCGGTTAACTCTATCTCGGAAACATGCGTATCGGATTTTTTAATTGTTGCGATAACACCCGAAGCTTTAACCCAATCAGGTATTATTAGTGTTATATCCTCTATCTGAGGAGGATGCTGGTTAGGGGCTTTGTATATAATCTTTTTTGTGAGTTTTTCCAGGGTTTTTTCATCAAGCTCAAAACCCCAAACTTTCTCCTTTATTTTAAAGTTTTGCAATACTTTCGGGTGAATTTCACCGAAAGTTCCGATAAATTCATCACCTTTTTCAATTACCCCGCTTTTTGTAGGATGCCAGAGAGATTTAGTAACTGTAGTTATTTTGATATCATAATCTTTAACCTTAAGCCGATCGAAGATTAAATCCAGACTTGCCTTAAATTTCCTAAAGCTAGTATTTACTTCTAATCCCGATAGTTTATAAACTTCCTGAGACTGATCTATCGGGCCAAAATAAACTTTATTAAGTTCATAAAGTTTCAATTTTTTTATGTCGCTATTTAATTTGACCGCGGAAAGTAGCGAGGGAATAAGACTGGTGCGCAAATATTCGTATTCCTTGCTCACCGGGTTTGCAATTTTAATATGAAGATCAAGATTTAACTGAGATTTATTAATAAATTCTTCAGAGGTTAGGGATAGGGTTTGGATTTCAATAAACCCGGCGCCAAACATCAGCTCTTTCAATCTCAGTTTAGGTTTTGGGTCAAAAAAATAGGCGATTTTATCTTTAGGAGTTGCACCGTATGGCAAAGTTTTCGGGAATTTATTGTATCCGAATAATCTTGCGACCTCTTCTATAAGATCTTCTTCAATTTTTAAATCAGCTCGATATGTCGGAATGGTGCACTCGATCAAATTATTCTTAAGAATCGGTGATAAATTGAGTCTGTCAAGAGTAGCTAAGACTTCCTTGTCTTCGATTTTAATCCCCAGAACTTTTTCCAAGTTAGATAAGGATAGTGTTAGTTTCGAAAGCTTTAATTTTTCTTTTTTGACATCGGCTATTTCGGATGCGATATTGCCACCCGCCAGCTCAGTCATTAAATTCACAGTCCGTTGAAGAGTCAAAAGCGTCCCGCCCGTATCCTCTCTGCGCTCAAAAATGCGTGACGCATCAGAGAGTAAATCAAGTTTTTGTGAGGTTCTTCTTATTAATTTTCCGTCATAAATTGCTACCAGTATAAGTATATTTTTGGTTGATTTGGATACGCCGGAATTGGCTCCTCCTTTAATGCCGCAAAGGTCTACTACCTCACTGCCGCTTTTGAATATAATAGCATCCTTAGGCAATCTATAAGATATTTCATCAACACTGGTAAATTTTTCTCCACCCTTCGTGGTCATAATTGTCATTTCCGCATTTTTGAGTTTATCGTAGTCAAAAACGTGTATGGGGTTACCGAATTCGAACATGACATAGTTTGTTACATCAACAAGATTATTTATCGGCCGCAAACTTATTTTTGTAAGATAATCCTGCATCCATTTGGGAGAAGGAGCTTGCACAACACCCTTAATGCTTATAGCACTGTAGCGGGGACATAATTTGAAGTCATTATTAATTTTGAAAGGAAGATTTGCCTTAGGAGACGCGATTTCAGATACTACGGGAAATTTCATGGGAGTATTTTGTAATGCGGAAAGTTCCCTTGCGATTCCTACAATACTCAACCAATCAGCTCTATTGGGGGTAACTTCAATATCCAAAATAACGTCATCACCAAGCTTGGTATAAGTTTCTGTGGTCAATCCTATTTCGGTCATTTTCCACATCAGATCCTTTAGCGGGAGCTTGATATTGACATATTCTTTGAGCCAAGATAATGGGACTAGCATACATTCTCGTTCTTTCTTTCGAAAAGAAAGAACGGCAAAGAAAACCTAAAACTGTTTCAGAATTCGCAAATCCGGGGTATGTAAAACCCTTAAATCATCGATTTGATATCTTAGACTTACCACTCTTGATAATCCGATCGCAAAAGCAAATCCGTTCCAAATTTTCGAATCGATTTTGGATTTAGATAAAACATTCGGGTGTATCATTCCTGCCGGCATGATTTCACTCCAGCCGGTTTGTTTGCAAAAAGTGCAACCTCGACCATCGCAAACAGTACACTCTAAATATGCATCCACGCCCGGTTCAACAAACGGAAAAAAGGTTGTCGCAAATTTGATTTTGGCGCTTTGACCGAACAAGCTCTTTAAAACAAATTCGATTGTTCCAAAAAGATCAGTAAGATGAACCGCTTTATCTACAACAAACCCCTCAACCTGCCAGAATTCGACTCCGTGGGAGGCATCAACCTGTTCATACCTGAAGCATCTTCCGGGTACTATAACCCTAAGCGGTGGCTTGGAAGCTTCCATTACCCTGCCTTGCATGGCAGAAGTATGAGTTCTTGGGATTACTTGACCTTCTTTAAAGGAAGTATTCGAAACGTCAAAAAACATTGTCTGCTGAGCATCACGGGCGGGATGTTCTGGAGGAAAGTTAAGAACCTCAAAATTGTAATAATCCTTTTCGATTTCAGGACCGTCGGCGATTTGATAACCTAAATATTTAAAAATGTCCAGAATTTCGTTTAAAACTGTCGTTTGTGGGTGAAAATGTCCGGCAGAAGTCTTATTACCAGGAATTGTTAAGTCGAACCACTCCTTTTTACTTAAAAGCGAGGAGGTCAGCCCTTCCTTCTTTTTAGCCAGGGTAACTTCAATTACTTTCTTAGAATCATTGATAAGATTTCCGATTTCCTTTTTGTCGGTCTGAGGTAGCTCGCCAATTTTTTTAATAAAGTCATTAATTTTACCTTTTCTCCCCAGGTATGATATCTTCAGATTTTCCAAGTCATCAAAAGAAACCACATCCATTATTTGAGCTAGTGCTTCATTTTTCAGATTTAATATTTCCTCTCTCATGATTTTATTTATCTACCTTTCTTCAGGAAAAAGAAAGCGATAAATCAAAAAAAAGCTCTCGGTGGAGAGCTGTTAACTGCTGACTCTCACACTCCACCGGTTAAATTAGTCTAAAGCTAAAACCGGTGAATGTGAATATACTCATTTTACTTCGGTTATTATTTTGGTTAAAACCTCGGGTTTTTCTACTGCAAGCTCGGCGAGGATTTTTCTGTCGAGTTCGACATTTTTCTTTTTGAGAAGCGAAATAAAAGCGCTGTAGCTTAATCCCTGCTCCCGTACCGCGGCATTTAAGCGCGTAATCCAAAGACGACGGAGATCTCTTTTCTTCAGTTTTCTACCCGCATAGGCATACTGGCCGGCATGAAGCAACGCCTCTTTGGCTGTTTTAACACGCCTACTTCGGGCGTTTTTGAATCCGCGGGCTTTGAGCTTTATTTCCCTGTGTTTTCTTGCTGCAATTGATTTGACTCTGGTCATTTTAGGTTATAGTAGATAGTAGATAGGAAATAGTATGTAGGATTGAAAAAAGAATAAAAATCCTATCTGCTAACTACTATCTACCATCTACTTTCCTAACACCTTTTTAATTTTTTTGGCGTAGACTTTCTTTGTTGAAATTACTTTACTCAGGCGTCTTTTGGTCTTAGATCTTTTTTTGACATTAAGATGACGTCTAAACCCTTGGCGTCTTAATAGCTTGCCTTTTTTGGTTACTTTGAACCTTCTGGTAATAGATTTTTTAGTTTTTTGTTTCGGCATTTTTTAGATTTAAATCGGGTTTTTCTTTTTTTACCTTATTAGTCGGCGAAATGACCGTTATTAAGTGTCTCCCCAAAAATTTCGGTTCCATGTCGATGACAATTGTGTCTTTGAAAACTTCTACCACTCTTTCAATGAGTTTGTAACCAAAACTCCTACTGTCCATTTGCCTACCCGTAAATTTAACTACGACTCTGACCTTTTGCTTGTCGGCAAGAAAATCCCTGATCTTAGCTATTCGGTTTTGGAAATCGTGCTCGGCGATGAATGGCGAAAATCGTACCTCTTTTATTTCTGAGGCTTTCGTTGCCCGCTTTTGTTTTTGCAGCCTCTTTTCTTGTTCGTATTTGAACTTGCCAAGCTCCACGATTTTTACTACGGGAGGTTTGGCGTTTGGGGCAATTTCGACAAGGTCAAGGCCTGCCTCGTTTGCTTTATCTAAAGCCTGCCGGAGTTTTAAGACTCCAAGCTGTTTACCATTGGCACCAATAACTCTTAATTCGGGTGCGTTAATTTGATGATTTACTCGAAAGTTAAGATTGTTGGTTTTCAACTTACGATAGGAATTGTATCACAGCTTGTACTTTGTGCTCAACAACTAATTACAAATCCAATGATTTTGATTCAATTTTCTCTTTAACGTCAGAAATAAACTTTTCAAGGGAAAGTTGTCCTAGATCCTTTTCCGATCTTAATCTAACCGCAACAGTTCCTGCTTTTTTCTCTTTATCTCCTACGATGAGCATATAAGGAACTTTTTCTAGTTGCGCGTCTCTAATTTTAGCTTGCAAAGTTTCGTTTCGATCATCTAGCTCTGCTCTAATTTCTTCATTTTTTAATATCTTTACGACTTCATTTGCATATCCAAGATGTCTTTCGGCAATCGGCAAAACTTTAGTCTGAACAGGCGTCAACCACGTTGGGAAAGCTCCGTTGTAATGCTCGATTAATACTCCAAAAAATCTTTCCATTGATCCCAAAATAGTCCTATGTATCATTACTGCTTGTTTTTTCTGCCCTTTTTGATCAATGTATTGAACATTAAAACCCCGCCCTAGTTTTTTAAGGTATTTAGAAAGTGCTTCTCGAGTCTTAAATTTATCATGGAATGTTTTCATTGCCCAAAACTCATCGATCTCCGTTTCGGTTGTTTCGGCAGCATCCGGCATGTTGAAGTCGAATTGTATAGTACCCAGCTGCCATTCCCGTCCAAGAGAATCTTTAACTTTCGAGTCAATTTTCGGTCCATAGAAAACTCCGGCCCCCTGATCAATTTTGTAGTTTTTAACTCCTTCTAGCTCTAAGGCTTTTTTCAGAGAGTCTTCGGCAATCCCCCACATTTTTAATGAGCCCAAGTACTTTTCTGGTCTTGTTGAAATGTAGGCTTGGTAGTCAGTAAAACCAAAAACTTCGTACATTTTTTTAGTTAGTTTTATAACTTCTCTAACCTCATCAATAACTTGATCTGGTCGACAAAATATATGGGAGTCGTCTTGAGTAAACCCTCTTACTCTGGACATTCCATGGAGTGTGCCTGCTCTTTCATATCTATACACAGTTCCAAGTTCTCCCATTCTTATTGGAAGCTCTCTGTAACTTTTGGGATGCGACTCGTAAATCTGAATATGGTTTGGGCAGTTCATGGGCTTAAGCTGCTCATCTACCTGATAGTCGGGTTTACTTTCACCTTCAATATATTGATGAAGCATTGCCGGAAACATTGAGTTGATATATTTGTTATAGTGTCGAGAAATCACGAACATATCCATGCTGGCAATATGAGGCGTATAGACTAATTGATAACCATGTTTATAATGTAGACCTTTCCAGTACTCTTCGACAATGTTTCGTATCGTTGCTAATTTGGGATGCCAAAGGATAAGTCCTGGGCCTGTAAGTGGACTTATTGAGAAATAATCAAGCTCGCGTCCTAAAAGCCTGTGATCGCGTTTTTCAGCTTCTTTGAGATTATTAAGATGTTTTTCTAACCCATCCTTGGTAGAAAAGACTGTTCCGTAGATACGGGTGAGCATTTTGTTTTTTTCGCTGCCACGCCAGTACGCTCCGGCAACAGAGAGAAGTTTAAAATGTTTTAACTCCTTTGAGGGGTTCGTAATGTGTCCACCGCGGCAGAGGTCGATAAAATTCCCCGATTTATATAATGTTATTTCCTCGCCAGCTTGTGCGTGCTCATTTATGAGCTCAACTTTATACTCGTTTCCTTTGAAAAATTTTCGTGCCTCCTCTGAAGTAACCAGATTTTTTTCGAATTTTGTCCAACTTTTTACTATGTCATGCATTCTCTCTTCAATTTTAGGTAGATCGCTGTCCGAAATTTTCAGATTATCAAAATCATAATAGAAACCATCCTCAATCGGCGGACCTAATGTAGGCTTGGCTCGGGGATAGAGATCAAGAATAGCCGCAGCCAGAAGGTGTGATGTGGAATGTCTTAATTTGTCCAAGGTATCGTCAACTTTGACACTCATGATATTAGTATGATACTACGAATTTGGTGCATTAGGAATAATAATTTATCAAATCTATTCTCGTTACCACGCCCAGTGGTTTACTTCTGTGGTCGGTAACGACTACAAGGTTATCGAGCGTTAACAGTTCAGAAACTCTATCTATAGTTTCATTTTCACTTACACTTTGCACCTTTTTGTCCAGTATTACACTTATTTTGTTAGTTGGTCCTATTCGTCCGGCATAAAGACCTTCCAGAAGTTCTTTTTCATTCACCTTTCCCAAAAGTTTTCCCCTCGTGATTACCAGTATTTGAGAGATGTCGTACTTTTTCATGATATTTATAGTGCTTTTAACGCTGTCTTCGGGATTAACGCTGAATATTTTGGAACGTACTTTATTTTTCAGGACATTTAATATTGTTATTCCTTGGGTACTTTCTAAAAATCCGTTTTCTCTCATCCAATCGTCGTTATAAATTTTTGAAAGATAACTTTTTCCACTATCGGGAAAAAGTACTACAACCAGTCCCTTTTTTAATCTTTGGCACACTTGGTTAGCAGCGTACATTGCCATTCCTGAGGATCCTCCGGCCAAGAGACCCTCTTTTCTTGCAAGATTTCTTGCCGTCAGGAAACTTTCTCGGTCACTAACTTGGATTACCTCATCAATATATTTGAAATCAATGGTTCCCGGGATAAAGTCCTCACCCACTCCTTCAACCTTATACGTTTTCATTAATTTTGGAAACTTTCCCCTCTTTTTATATTCGTGAAATACGGATCCCACCGGATCAACTCCGATAATTTTTATATTCCTGTTTTTTTCCTTCAAGAATTTTGCAACCCCGGTAATGGTTCCTCCTGTTCCCATTGCGCAGACGAAGTGAGTAATTTTTCCATCAGTTTCTTTCCAAATTTCAGGACCTGTTCCTGTGTAGTGTGCTTCTGTATTGGCAGGATTGTGATATTGATCCGGTTTGTACGCACCTTTTATTTCGTGAGAGAGCCTGTCTGAAACCTTATAATAACTTCTTTCATCGTCAGCCAGTACCGCCGTCGGAGTAATTACTACTTTAGACCCGTATGCGCGAAGAAGGCTTCTTTTTTCATCGCTCATTTTGTCGGGCATTACAAAAATTGTTTTATACCCCCGTAAAGCGGCCACCACGGCAAGGCCGACCCCTGTGTTTCCGGATGTTGGTTCAACAATTATTCCGCCCGACTTTAGTTTTCCTTCCTTTTCTGCTTTATCAATCATGGCAAGACCGATTCTGTCTTTTACAGATCCACCGGGGTTCAAATACTCCAGTTTTGCAAGAAGCGTAACAGAAAGATTTAGATTAAGGTGGTTAATCTTGACTAAGGGAGTGTTACCGATAGCATCTAAAATTGATTTATAATACATAAGTTTATTTCAACGCTTGTTTCAAATCTTTTACTAAATCTCTGGCGTCCTCTATACCAACCGATACTCGGATAAGTCCATCGGTTATACCAACCGCTTCTCGTTCTTGTTTAGATAAAGAGGCGTGGGTCATTTTCGCGGGATGTTCGATAAGCGATTCTACCCCACCCAAACTTTCGGCTAAAGCGAATAGTTTTAAGTTCGATAAGAACCGTTTTGCAGTTGATATTCCCCCTCTTATTTCAAACGATATCATTCCGCCGAATCCTGTCATCTGTTTTTTAGCAATGTCGTATCCCGGGTGGGTTGGTAATCCGGGGTAATATACTTTGAGCACCTTGGGGTGTGTTGATAGAAAGTTTGCCACCCTGAGCGCATTCTCCTGATGCCTCTCCATCCTGAGAGCTAGTGTTTTTATTCCCCTTATTGTCAGAAAACTGTCAAAAGGCGAGAGGATTGCTCCGACGGCATTTTGATTAAATTTAAGTTTTTCAAACACGTTACTTTCGGATAACATTATTGCTCCACCAACGGAATCGCAGTGTCCGTTTATGTATTTTGTGGTTGAGTGAAGAACTATGTCGGCGCCGAGTGTGAGGGGCTTTTGAAAATAGGGAGAAAGAAAAGTGTTATCGACTACCAGTAGAATGTTATTTTTTTTGGCGATTTTTGCAATAGCTTTAATATCAGAGATCTTTAAAAGCGGATTGGTAGGAGTTTCAAGCCAAATGAGTTTTGTATCAGATTTTATAGCTTTTTCCAGACCGGAAATATTTGAAGTATCAACATAGCTAAATTTGACACTGTATTGTTTATCAAAAACCCTATTAAACAAACGCTTTGTTCCGCCATAAAGATCATCTGACGCTAAAACACGATCCCCGCTTTTGGTCAGCGATAATAAAAGAGTAGTCGTAGCTGCTAATCCGGACGAAAAAGCCAAGCCGAAATCCGCCAGCTCAAGTGCGGCAAGTTTTTTTTCGAGAGCTGATCTTGTGGGATTGCCGCTCCGTGAATACTCATATCCTCCGGTTGGTGTTTCAACTTCTTTTCTGGCAAAAGTCGATGAAAGATGAATAGGGATTGAAACGTCTCCGTAAGCCCCTTCTTTTAGGTTCGGTTTCTCTCCTTCCTGAATAATTTTAGTGTTATATTTCATAAAATATCCTCCTTTTCTTAGCACTCGCCTTTTCAGTACTACCGCGTCAAACGCGGCTAAGCTTCGCTTATTCGTACACGGCTCGTGCTGCGAAATTTGCAGGATTGTATGCTATTTTTGAAAGTTTAAGGTATACAAAAAACCTCCTTTTTAAGGAGGTTTCTCTGTGACTTTTAAAAACTATTTTAACGACACAAAAATACCTCCCCAAAGCGGAAGGTACAGGTTGTGGTTAAATTAAATTTCATTTTGATTGAAATTATTCTATCAGTAATTTCACCTGAGTCAATAATCACTTTTCAGGGTAATCTAAACCTGTTGGCACATTTACAATAAAATGGAGGAGATGTATAAGTTCAATCAGATTCCGTCTGATGCACAAATAAGGAAGTATTTG
>MGHI01000003.1 GCA_001793155.1 Candidatus Woesebacteria bacterium RIFCSPLOWO2_01_FULL_39_61 | reverse complement strand
TAATTCGGTGTTTATTCGGTTAAGGTGTCTATACTGATAAAGCTCGGGGGGTTAATAATTATTGTTTAATAAACACCTCAAAGAAATTAATACGGACTAAGAGAGATAGATTGATAAGAAAAACGCTCTCCACTCTGGGTCATATTATGTTAGTCGCAAAAGTTATATTGTGCGACATCATAATATTTTACTGCCCTTGAGTCTGTCTTACTGATATGGTCATTGCTTGTGGGGAGTATACATAACGATTACGGTTATCTTATTTCATTGTAATCAGACTCCATACACTCCTTCTCACTTATTTGGAGTTCAATTTAAATCCACACAAAATACTACTCTTAGCACTTATCCACAATGAGTAAAAACAAAAGTTGAATCTATGCAACTTTATTTTGAGGTTATATAATTCATGGAGAAACGGCTTTACTTCTCCTCCAGGCTCAATAACTATATCATTCTATTGCATTCTTGCGGTACATTAGCTTCGGGATATCTTCGTGGAGATGAATTTTGTTACTTCGTGAAAAATGCCTATAATATATGTGAAAACTCGTATAACAAAATGTCCTATAATAATTAATACGTTGTTTAGAAACTCCCTCTCCCCTTTCCCCGACACCAACCGTCTAATTTTTTTATAAAGAAGATCTTTTTAAACTTAAATTTTTAATTTCCCCAGTTGGTTGCCCAAAACATTCCCAGAAATACCAGCATGCCTAAAATCAGGTGTTCCCTAATTGTTTGTGTAAAAAGCCTACCCTCAAGTTTAGCCTGACCTAAGCCCAACAGAAGATAAGAAGCCACAGTTAAAAATAAAGATCCAACTGCAACGGAAACCGGCCAGAAAAAAAGGGCTGCCGCAATCTCTCCCTGTGCTAATGAGGCCACAAGGGTAATATTAATTAGTTCTGAAGAAAGTTTTTTATCCAAAGGAATAGACCAAAATCCCTGTAGGTATAAAGGTAAGGAAGCGAATATTATTATAGGGCTTATAAAATAAACCGCGAGCCGAAGGGATAATATCGTATCGAAAACCAGGAAAAACGTAAGTAGAGTAAGTACAAATCCGACTCCCCTTGCAGCACGCATCAAAGCTATGGTTCTTATTGCCGCAACCGTATAAATATTAGCTGTCAAAAAAAGCACATAAATTCCGAATCCGTACAAAATTACAATCGGTACCCTTGTAAAAAGACTCGTCGGAAGTAAAAACCAAAATAATCCGACCGAACAGGTAAAATAAAACGGCAGCATCAGTGTGATAAGCGTGGCATTCTTTCCAAGTCCTTCTTTCAAAGACCAATAAAAAAGTATTAGGGTTAATAAACCTAAAGCCGCAATGTACAAAAAGCGATATGTTTCCGGTAATAACTGTATCGCTATAAATCCTAAAGATAAAATAAATGAGCTAATTATGAATCTTTTCCTTTTACTAGGTAATCTATATTTAAAGTTCATGTTTAGTACTTAGACTACTAATGAAAAATGAAGTTTTTTAACCCGACAAAGCTTCATCGGGTACGTCAAGGTTGGCAAATACCTTTTGTACATCGTCGTGGTCGTGAAGTAAATTTAAAAAAGATAAGGATTTAGAGACTTTTTCGGGATCACTTATAACCTGGAAATTTTTTGGTTTTTGCACCAACTCTGATGATATAATTTCCAAACCCGATTCTTTTACTTTTTTAAATACCTCGCGAAGTTTATTTTGGGCAACGTATATCTCTATTGCGTCGCCGGTTTCTTCCATCTCCTCTACTCCCGCGTCAATAAGTTTTAACATCTGATCCTCCAAATTAGCTTCTTTTTTAACGAGAATCTGTCCTTTCTGTTCGAAATTAAAAGAAACGGAACCGGGACCTCCCAGTGACCCGCCTCCCCTTTCAAAAATATTTTTAATTTCCTGACCGGTACGATTACGATTGTCCGTCAAAACTTCAACGAGAACCGCAACTCCGTACGGTCCGAATCCCTCATAAGTGACTTCTTGCAAATCCTCCCCTTCCCCTCCGGCTTTGCTGATTGCTCTCTCCACATTATCTTTAGGCATATTTGAAGCTCTTGCAGCATCTATTGCCATTCTAAGTTTGTAGTTCGCGTCAGGATCAGGTCCTCCTCCGGTTTTGACAGCAACAGATATTGCCCTAGCAAGTTTTGAAAATATTTTACCCTTTACGGCATCTTTTGATTCTTTCTGTCTTTTAATCGTTGCGTAGTGTGAATGTCCACTCATGGTATTTCTATACAAATTCAATGCCTGAAGCCAAAGACAATTATACTACTAAACCCAACAGCAAACTATCAACCGGTTTCAAAACAGCTGGATATAAGCAAAGCTTGGCCGAGTCAAACTCGGTAATCTTGCAGAACGCGTCCAAACCGAGACCGAGGGGAGGGTTTTGTGACAGATTCTATCTCTTGACAACAGACTTAAGGTAACTATACTCAGAAAAGTACAATTAATCTGCCATGAATAAAGATCTTCTTACCCAGGATGCTATATCCGCAGCACTCTCCGGAGATTGGGAAAAAGCAGTTACCATAAACAAAAACATTATAAAAAAGGATCCGAACGATACAGATGCCCTTAATAGACTCTCCCGAGCTCAAGCAGAACTCGGAGAATTCCCAGCAGCAAAAAAGATAGCCCATAGCGTGCTTAAGATCGACCCCTTTAACTCAATAGCTTCAAAAGCATTGGAACGGTGGAAGGGGTTAAAGAAGAAAGATGCCTATTCTTCACGTCCCTCGAACGCTCATGTGTTTTTAGAAGAACCCGGCAAAACAAAAATAGTATCTCTTATGCACCTTGGCGGTACCAAAGTTGTTGCAAAATTAGACTGCGGAGATGAGGTTAAATTAAATCACCACTCACATAGGGTTTCCATAAATACTGTTGACGGAAAGTATGTGGGCAGGCTTTCTGACGAACTCTCGGCAAGGCTAAGAAGGCTAATCTCACTCGGCAATGAATATAAAGCCTTTGTCAAGTCAGCGGATAAAAAAGATGTGAAAGTGTTTATCCGTGAGGTGAAAAGAGATAAAAAATTATACGATATTCCATCTTTTCCGACAGAAAAAATTGAATATGTGTCGTTTACCCCACCCGAGCTGGTCCATAAAAAGGATGAAATCACTATAGAGAATGTTGAGGAAGAAGAATAAGTTAAGCCTTTCCTTTTATGATACAACCTTCGACCGAAAGCTTCCAGTATAAGTTCATTCTAGGCGAATTCTAAATCCGGTCTCAAAATTTTTCGACGAATTGGCTACCCAAATCTATTTCCAAATCAAAAGAGCTTCTGCCTTTGTATATTTCTTGTTCACAAGACAGAATTCTGGCAACTTCCTTTACAACCTTTTTATCGTATCCGGAAACCCTACAGTCAAAATCGGATTGATCTTTTTTTACAATCGAGGCAACTTTCGCTCCCATCACCTCCATCAACCCTCCAACGTCCGAAGAAACTTCCAAGTTCCCAGTTGAGTCATTTATTTCTACCTTATAAGAATTTTCTGTAATTACATCGTTGGCAAAAATTGATAATAGTCTCTGTGAGATATTCTTACTGACAACATATCCCTCTTCGCCGTCTTTTAATGTGGTTTTAACAAGATAAGGTGTTTCGCTGAGATTAATATTCGTTCTTTTTGTATTTTTAATCCCCAAAGAGAATGTCCCCAGGGCAAGCCTATCCCCCATTTTCATATTAGTTTTATAGGATCCTTTTATTGCTTCCAATATATTAATGAGGTTGCCGTCACTAAATCCAACCGCTTTACTGTCAGCCCAAGTACTCACCGGAAATTTAAATTGGTGCCGTAAAGTTGCAGCCAAAAGTTCACCACCCAAACCTTCATTCTCTCCCAGCCTCCAGACACTTCCCAATTTAAAAAGACCCAGTTGGTGAGCAACTTCAACTTCCGTATTGGAAGGTATACTGATATTGATTATCTCCTCGCGCTTAGGATCAAAAACTGAAACAGTCGCAGACCCGTCAGGATTATTGATAACCAGTGACAATTTTGAATCTTCGCTCCAATATCCTCTACTGGTTACCGTGAGGAATAGAAAGGCTATTAGTGCCAACGCAGAAAAAATTACTAAATAAGGCCATATTTTCCCTTTTTTAACCTTTTTACGGATAGGTCTTCTTTTGTGGACAGGCATTTTTTAAATAAGAATTAAAAATTAATGACATCCTTCCCGCTTTAAAAAGCGGGGGTTCCCTAAGGAGGACGACATATAAAAGTTCAGTTCATCCCTGATTAAATCGGGGTTTTTTTGAAATTTTCTATAACTAATAATTAAATATATAAATTTGAATAAATTTAACACAAGTTTCGGTGCAATCAATGGTGTTTTTGAGTTCCTCGATATTCGTTTTTAGTTTTTAGTTATACTATGTAAATATCAATCTATCAAAATGTCTTTTGCCTGATTGGGTTAACTTCTCTGCATTTGCATCATATAAGTCGATTACTTGCCGAATATGTTCTCCGGCAACTAGTTCAGGAATAACAACATAAGTTGCTCCAGCTTCGTAAAGCTTAATGCCGTCTCTCCTTGTTTGCGCTGTCATTATTAATAGAGGTTTAATTTTTAATGGTCTAACAAATTCCAAAATTGATAGATTGTCGTCAACTGAAGGAATTGTTGATATAACTGTTTTGGATTTATCTAAGTTCGTAATTTCGATTATTTCCGGATCTGTTATATCTCCGAAAACTGCCGGGATATTCTCGGCAGTTAATTTAGCAATAATTGAAGGATTAAAATCAATTACAAGAAAGGGTGTTAATCTACTTTTAAAATAATCACAAAGGTTTCTACCTGCTCTGTCCGCACCGATCAATACTGTATGATTGTCCGGCTTCATGTCATAATTTAGCGTAATTTCTCTGGATCTTTTTTTTTCAAATATTGATAAGTATTTGCCGATTACTTTATAAATTTTCTCCGACCAAATGATAAGGTACGTGGATACTGTCATTGTTATGACACCTGTAAGTATCACCAAACTTACCTGAGATTTTGTAACATGGCCTGACGATTCCCCCACTTCCATCAGGATGAATGAAAATTCAGAAATTTGTGCAACAGTTAGTCCCGCTAAGAAAGATGTTCTTTTTTTGTAACCCAACAAACCCATGATAATAAGAACTATAATAGGATTTCCGACAAGAACAAAAATTGAAAAAACTCCAGCCTCTGGAAGCAACGCAAAAATTTCTCCACCAACATATAGCTTGGTACCTATATAAAGAAAAAATATTGTTAAAAAAAAGTCTCTTAAAGGACGGGTCCGCGATGCAATTTGTAAATGTTCAGGAAGATTTGAAAGCGATAATCCAGCCAGAAACCCCCCTATCTCGAGCGTAAAACCTACCGGTCCGGCCACAAATGTTGCTACACCCAAAGCCCAAGCGATACTAACTATAAAGAGAAGTTCGAGTGACGAGGAAATTATTCTATCAAAAACATAAGGTAAAATTTTCTTTGATAATATCCAAACTCCCGCAAAAAGACCTAATATTTTTAAGGCAATAAGAGCATATTGACCCGTTTGAAAGTTACCTTTACCTAAACTCGATAAAAAAATTAATATCACAATTGCAACCAAATCCTGAATTAACAAAAATCCGACAGATATCTTTCCGTAAAGACTCGCCAATTCTTTCTTTTCTGATAAAAGTTTTACAATGATTACAGTAGAAGAAAATGTCAGTGCAATTCCTATATACGCGGCTGCCGGAAGCTTTATCCCCAACCCCAAAGCCAGTAGAGCTCCAAATATAAAAGTAATTACTATCTGACCAATTCCGGTAACGGCAGCGACCTTCCCTATCGTAGGCAATTCTTTTAAATTCATTTCTATCCCCAGTAGGAAAAGAAGAAAAGTCACACCAATCTTACCCAAATTCTCTAAACCTGCACTTTCTGTTACTATACCCATTGCTGCTAGTAAAATGCCTGCAAAAAGGTAACCTACTAATAGCGGTTGCTTAAAGGTCCTGGCAAATATTCCGAATAATGATGCAATAACTAATAATAGAGATAGTTGTGAAAAATCCATATTTCTCTATCTACATATTACTAAAGTTTATAGCTGAGGTTAAGTGGATATGATCACGAATTAACTTTTTCGAGTGTATTTAAGGCGCGGGTCAGATCAATCGGAAGCTCAGATTTAAACGTAAGTGTTTTTTCTTGAGCAGGATGACTAAAAGATATCCCGCTTGCGTGAAGAAATAAACGCGGGCACCAAATTCGATCGCGCCTAGCGGTTTTCCTTCCTGCATAAAATTCGTCGGCGACTATTGGATACCCCAAATATTTAAGGTGAATTCTAATCTGATGGGTTCTGCCTGTTTTAGGATAAAGTTCTAAAAGGGTGAATTTATCATTGACAATTCGCGGAAGCGAATTGCTCTTTTTATTTGGAATTTGGAAATTGGAAATGGAGCGATAGCTCGTTGTTGATTCTCTGCCTCCGGGAATAACCCCGAATCTTTCCCTGTTCCAAGGGAGTCGTCCTACAGGTAAGTTGATCTCTCCCTCCTTCGGTTCTACCTTTCCATGAACTAACGCGGTATAGAACTTATTTATCTTTCTATCCTTAAACTGCTCTTGGAGTTTTTGAAATACGGGAGATGTTTTTGCAATTACCAATATTCCGCTAGTTTCTTTGTCCAACCTATGTACGATTCCACCCCTTTCATCTGCCCCTTTGACAATCTCATACTCAAAATTCTTTTTAAGCCACGTTTGGACCACGGGATTTTTACCCGTTGTAGTCGCTTCATTTACAACCCAGCCCGCAGGTTTGTCGAGAACCAAAAGAGTACCGTCTTGGAAAATTATTTTGGGCTCCATGAGGCTAGTATATTGTATGTAGTATATAGTATGAAGTCATCTTTCTCTTTTTGCCTGGTCTTCGGCGCAAAGAGTCGCCTCCGGATAGACCATAAGCCTGTCTGTATCTATCATCCTGCCGCAATCTTCACAAATACCATACTTCCCTATTTTTATTCTTGCAAGTGCCTTTCTGGTCTGAATAATTTTTCTATCTATCTGTTCTTTTATCGCAGTTGTTCTCGCGTGGCCAAATTGCTCGTACGCATCAGCGTCGGGAGAAGCGTTATCGATAAGACGAGTCGTGTCACGGAAAGGGTCTTCTTTGGATATATCTTTCCTTCTTTTTTCAAGAGTTTTTAACTTTCCTGCCAAAAATTGTGCCACAGGAGATAAAAGCTTACCCGGGAAAGTTATTATCTCTTTGCCTAAATTTTTAGCGTTTTTAGCTAAATGACTTTTACCTCCACCCTTTTTATTAGGCCCAAATCTATTGGATCTGGATTTTATGTTTTTCTTTTCTGTCATGACTTCACCTTAGCCAGATTAAAAACAGTTAGAAAGCTTACGAAGGCAATAATCCCAGAAAGAACTACCTCGTATCCGCTGACAAAGGATATCATATCATGGAAAAAGAGTGCAACAGCAGCTCGGATTAGAAAAAACAATCCCAATATCGTTAAGCCTGAAAATCCGATTCGACCGGATTTATACCAGGTAAAATCTTTATAATGTTTGTCAAAATAGATAAAAAGGATAATAAGGGCCAGGCATATTAATGTGGCGCTTCCAGATAAAATATCTTTACTCTGAACAAGGTTATATAAATACACTAAAGACAGCAAAGTTAAAGATCCCAGCACGTTCGATTCTACCACCTCAAAAACCCTTAACTTAAATCTGAAAATCGCGAGCCAAGTAGCTACTACCCCACCCAGTAAAGCTAACCAAAACCACCACTTTTCGAAAAAATAGAGTGATGCCAAGGTCGATATAAACATGCCAAAAAGGACGTAGAATGCACTTGTGAAAATTATTGATTCGCTATAATCTTCACGAAGCCGATTCCAAAAAATGAAAAGAAAAATTACAATCCCTATAATTGAAAAGGCAATTCTTATTAACACAAAATTGATCATATCAGGAAAACGAGTTAACTCCAACTATTGACTTGAAATACTTCAAACTATATCATGATATACACCGTGCTTGAAACTCCACACGTTATAGTGGGGGCGGCGATTGCAACTAAAATAATCAACCCTGCCCTAGCGATACCGCTGGCATTTGCTAGTCATTTTGTGCTGGAAATGGTACCTCACTGGAATCCCCATTTAAATACGGAGAAGAAAAAATACGGTCATATTACGGATGCTTCGAAAAAAATAGTAGTTGTTGACGTATTGGCTGCGACGGCCTCGGGGATATATATTGCAAGTCTAACGCTACCCGACGTAAACCGTTTCTTAATTATAATATTAGCAGCCTTTTTCTCATCCCTTCCGGATATTATTGAAGCTCCTTATTTCTTCCTCAATCTAAAATCAGCTTTTTTGGATAAATGGGTTGCTTTTCAGAAATCTTTACAGTCCGATGCAGAAATTATTCCCGGCCTTTTAACACAAACGGCAACAATTATTGCAGCATTTTGGTGGATACTAGGATAATTTTCCATTGCTCATTTACCATTTTCTATTTTTAAATCGTAAAATTAAATGTTAGATGGAAAATTGAAAATGGAAAATAAATGTTATTTAGCTCTCTCAATGTACTCACCAGTTCTCGTATCGACTATTACCAAGTCGTCCTGATTAATAAATAAGGGCACTCTCACTTCTTTACCGTTTTCCAGATGAGCAGTTTTATACATATTTGTAGCCGAATTTCCTTTAACTCCGGGTGCCGTCTCGGTAATTTTAAGCTTTATTTTTATGGGAATTTCCACGGATAGAGGTAGATCCTCCCCCCCACTGGACCAATACAATATATTTACCCCCTCACCCTCCTTTATAAACGGAAGTTCGGTCTCTAGAACTTTTGTCGAAATTTCCACTTGTTCGTAAGTTTTGGGATCGACAAAATAAGCTGTAGCTGCATCCGAATAAAGAAATTGCAGTTTCTTTTTAAAGGTGGAAACATCTTCTACCTTAATGTTTGAACTGAATGTTTTATCCTCGACAGTTCCCGAAATCAGATTTTTAGCAGTTACCCTCACGGTTGCTCCACCCCTACCCACTTTGGTAAAAGTGTATTTAATGACCTTATAAGGTTTTCCGTTAACTAAAAACGTTTTTCCGTTTTTGAGATCAGTTGCGTTAATCATGATTAGCGACAAGTAACAAGAAATAAGTAACGTGTTTGTTGGAAAAATTTATATCTCTAATTCCTAACTTGTTACCTTTCACTTGTTACTTAAAACTTAACTAGCCATTTTCCTTCTCTTTGAACAAGCTTCTCGTCAAACCACAATTCGCCTCCAGCTCGTAAATCTTTAATCATATCCCAGTGTAGAGCCGATTCGTTCTTGCTACCAGTCTCTTTATATCCGAAACCTAGGGCTAAATGAATAGTTCCACCGATCTTCTCGTCAAAAAGAATATCTTTTGTAAACCTTTTAATATGATAGTTATTGCCGATGCCCAACTCCCCTATCGTTCTTGCTCCCTTATCCATATCCAAAATCTTATTTAAGTCCTTTTCTCCCTTATCCGCAGCTGCCTTAACTACACACCCATCGGAAAATTCCAGCCTTACATTGTGAAATTCCTTACCCAAGTAAAGTGCCGGATAGGAATATGTAATATACCCTTTTGTCGAATTTTCGATAACCGAAGTGAATACCTCTCCATCCGGCATATTAAAGCGACCGTCCCCGTTTTCTGCGTGTCTTCCCGCTATTGTCATTCTCAAGTCCGTTTCAGGTCCTAATATGTGCACTTCACTCGCGGCATCCACTATCTTAATCAATCTTTCCTGCTCTTTACGTTTAGCTTCCCAATCCACATTATTTATCGCCGGAAATACAAAGTTTTCATATTCGGAAAGAGACATATCTGCTTCCTGAGCCTGAGCCTCCGTAGGAAATTTGGTAATTACCCATTTGGTTTTCAGAACCCGGTAATCAATAATCGGCCTTACTACTTTAGCCCGGGTGGAAATCTTTTCGGCGTCGATTGTAGAAAACCCCCGTGTATTTTCCTGGGCATATAATCTGATCCAGACATCAAGACCTTTAAGCTCCTGGTCGGCTAGTTTTGGAAACTCACTAATCTGATTAGGTTTTGCTAAGTTAAAAAATGCCTCGGCAAATTCGTTATAAGATCGGCTAATCACCTGCTCATCCACGTCAAAATGAACTCTTACTTCTGCAGCTCCTGCCTTGATAAGTTCTTTATAGACCTCCAGTGCCAAAGGTCTGGCAAGCCGATCTGAAACAATTAAAGCCCTATCTCCTTTTTTACATCTTGCCGAATAATTGACCAAAATTTTAGCCTGTTTACTAACCCTGGGATCAACCAATGCCATGATGAACGTATTTTAACTCAAATCAAATTTAGTTTGAAGTGGAAATTTGGTAAAATATACAAATATTGTTTTAAAGTTTTCTTTGACTAACTTTCTTTTGAAAAAGAAAGTTAGAGTAACGCGCCCAGGTGCTGGAATGGAAGACAGGCTGGTCTCAAAAACCAGTGGTGGTAACACACCGTGCGAGTTCGACTCTCGCCCTGGGCACTTTAAACACCTCACTTACTTGCTTCGCTTCGTCTCGCGACCGTAAAACTTAATTCTGTCTCCCCTGAAAAAGAGTTTTAGTGACTTCAAGGGTCCATTTCTGTGTTTGGCAATATCGACTACTATATTTTCCATATTTTCTTCGTCCTCACGCCATAAAAACATAACTACATCCGCATCTTGCTCTATACTCCCCGACTCCCTAAGATCTGCCAGTTGTGGTCTTTTTTGTCCACCTCTTTGTTCAACCGCCCGGGAAAGTTGTGAGAGAGCCAATACCGGAACTTTAAGTTCCCTTGCCAAGTTTTTGAGCCCCTGAGATATTTCGGAAACTTCCTGAACCCTGTTTTCAAGTTGACGGCTACGGGCCAATTGAAGGTAATCAACAATAATAAGATCAACCCCGTGTTCGACTTGCAATCTTCTTGCTTTTGTTCTCATTTCTAAAATAGAGAGAGCCGGTGTGTCGTCAATATATATCGGCGCCTCCGCCAGCTCTCCCATCGCATTGGATAATTTGGTAAAGTCATCCTCTGAGAGTTTTCCCGTCTTTAGTCTCCAAGCGTCTATATCCGCCTGAGCAACCAAAAGCCTGTCCACGAGTTCTTCCTTGCTCATCTCGAGTGAAAACATTCCGACAGGTCTTTTGTACTTTACAGCCAAATTCTGAGTAATATTAAGGGCCAAGGACGTCTTGCCGACGCCCGGACGGGAAGCCAAAACAACAAGATTAGACTTTTGCAAACCTGCCAGGGTATCGTCTAGATCTGTAAAACCGGTCGGTATCCCCCTTAATCCACCTTCTTGTTTATGGAGTTCATCTAACCTATCAAAAGAATCCGCTAAAGCTTCCCTCACCGGAATGAACGTCCTTCCCAAATGTCTTTGGGTTAATGAAAAAACCTCGGCTTCAGCCCTATCCAAAAGTTCATCTGCCGCCAATCCTTCGTCAACGGAAAACTCGACGAGCCTACTTGCCGCCTTCATCAAAGAGCGTTTTGTTGCAGAATCCTTAACAATCTTTCCGTAATGCTCCACATGAGCAGCGGTAGGAACCTGGTTGGCAAGCTCAACCAAATAAGTCGATCCTCCGACCTTTTTGAGTATTTTTCTTTTCTTTAATCGCTCCGAAATAGTCAGTATATCTATAGGAACTCTTTCTTCATAAAGCTCGAGTGCACATTCGTAAACGGCTTTATGCCTATCATCATAAAAATCCTCGGGCTTCAGAAACTCTGCTATGGAAATAATGGCATCACGATCAAGCAAAAGTGCGCCAAGGACCGACTCTTCAGCCTCTGGAGAATGTGGTGGAATTCTAACCTGTAAACTTTGAGCCATTTATCTGGTTTGTATCACTCAGGATGGCGGATGTAAAGTGCCGTTTATGAGTATAGGTAGCTATTTTCTCTCCAAAACTACAACTTTTTGCTCGGTCTGAAGATCTTCTTTTTTAATGGAAAATTTATCCATAACCTCTGAAGTTAAACCAACGTCTTTCAAAAAATCATCTATTTTTGCCAGTTTCCCAAAAGCACCTTCGTTTATCCCAGGCAAGTGGTAGTGCATTGGAATTGTAATTAATGGCTCTATCGACCTAACCAGCTCAGCTGCTTCCGAGGGACCTATTGTATATTCTCCGCCGACAGGAATTAATAGCACATCTACTGTCCCCAGATCCTCTAAAGTATCTTCGGGAAGCGTATGCCCCAGATCCCCCAAATGAACAATTCGAAGGTTATCCATTTCAATAATGTAGACAGTGTTCTTACCGCGGATTTCTCCCTTCTTATTGTCGTGATAAGAAGGTACCCCTATAATAGAAACTCCTCTTACTTCATATTCTCCGGGCCCTGAAATTATCTTTTGAACATCTTTAACCAAATCAGCCTTGTTATGATCATCGTGGTTGTGCGAGATTGTTACAATATCCGCAGATACACCCGAATATTTAAATCCAACCATTTTAGGATCATACGGATCGGTAATCAGGGACGACGATTTTCCCCGAAGTCTGAATGACGAATGACCAAGGTAAGTAATTTCCATGCTGATATTTGACCATACTAGCAAAATGATTTTAACTTGACAAGGCCTCTTAAAGTATCAGCGAATTAGTTTACATCAGAGTATTTCTTCAGTACAGGTAAAAACGAAGCCATTGCAAAGAAAACGACCTCCTGTTAGGGTTA
>MGHI01000002.1 GCA_001793155.1 Candidatus Woesebacteria bacterium RIFCSPLOWO2_01_FULL_39_61 | reverse complement strand
ATGTAGACGGAGATTCAGGCGATGATGAAATTTACGGCGGAGCGGGTAATGACAAACTGGAAGGAAGTTCGGGTAACGATAAACTTTATGGTGAAGAAGGCAACGATGACCTTCGGGGCGATAGCGGTAACGATTATCTAGATGGAGGCCCTGATATAGACGTTTTAAGAGGAAACACCGGAACCGATACCTGCGTCAACTCCGAAACTACTTTTTCCTGCGAGCTTTAGTTATCGATAAACGATATTGGGGCTATTTAAATAATAACCGTTGTCTACAATATCTGACTTAATAACACTTACCCCATCCATTCCGCTGTCAAGAGCAAAGTCAGCATTTGCATCGTTCTGATTAAATATAACCACTGCTTTAATACCGGGCATCGAAGGGATATCCTTATGAAAAGTTTGCCAAAACCACCCGGCTTTATCTCCTCCCGAGCTAACAGAGGACGTTTCTGCGACCATAATGGGTTTATTCAACCCTGTGAGAATAGAGTAAGCTTCCCATGAGGCTGTCTTAAAATCCATCCAAATATTCCAAGAATTGGCCTTCCCCCAATTGAATGTGGAAAAACCTACCCAGTCCACATATTCCGATCCGGGATAAAAATTAAGGATTGTATCTGCTTTTCCCAAATTATTAGTATTGTTCGGAGACCAAACCCATATGGCGTTATCAGATCCTTCGCTTTCAAATATGTTGTGTATATGAACCCACATTTTCTTGTATTTTTCTGCACTATCTGACGACGTATCTCCCCATGCATACCAATTTCCGTTCATCTCGTGTGCGAAACGCAGAAAATATGGTTTTCCGTGTTTTTTAGCAGCTTTAGCCCATTCCCGAATATGCCGATCATATTCTCCCGATAAAATAACGTCGGCAGCTTTACCCTCCTGATTCAAAGCAACATCGTCTCCTCCATCCCTTATCCAGGGTTCCCAGGTAACAACCGGTATTACCCCTTTTTCGTATAAATTGTTCATAAAAGTTACATTAAATTTAGAGTCAGTACTAAAATCCTGATAATACATGGCCAATGAAGGTTTTTCTCCATAAAGAAAACTTACTTCGGGGTCTTTTGGATGATAATTCAATTCCGGGAAATAATAGCCATAATAAGCTCCTTCTCCCGGAACAAGAAGTTCAACTTGTTTCGTGAGTCTTACTATCGCCGACTTAGCCTTAGCATATGCAAAGCCTCCTGTCCGTATTTGATAACCGGATGTTAATGATATTGCAAGGATCACCGCCATCGCAAAGGCAGGCCTGAAAGCTACCTTTCTAGTAAACGTTAAACTTGACAGAAATGTCTGCCAGACTATTTTTAACCTGTCTTCAATAAAAGAAACGTTGACATTTTCACGGATTATCAAGATAAAACCAAGCAAGAGGAAAGTCGCGCTATACATAGCCCAAAAATGGTTAATAAACTTTCCGTAAGGATTATAGTTCACCTTTATGTAGGAGCTGTAAATAAGGCCGGCAAAAAGTAAACTTGCAACGATTAGCTGGATTTTATAAATCCTAAAAGGATTTTCCTTCTCGTATTTTTTAATGGTAATTGAGAAAGGGAGGTTTTTGCCAATAACACTGGCTAAAAATGCTTTCGCGAAAACAGGGAACGAAACGACGTCAAGTACCAGGCTCTTTATAGGATCTCTGAATGTTAAAAAAAACATCGTAAAGTTATAAATCAAAAGAGGCAGATATATAAAAGCCAAATAGGTAACGGTATTAGCACGAATTAAAGATATATTGAAAAATAAATACGGCACGGGCGCCAGAATCAAGATAGCATCTCTTACTCCAATAAAATAATAGACTGTTGAAAGAAAGTAATGTAACTTCTGCTTTTTAGTCAGTGGCCCAAAGACTAAATCCTTCAGATATGCTCTATTTGCGTCCAAACAACCTTTACACCAACGTGTTTGCTGGTTGAAATATTCTTTGAGGTTCATGGGTGCCAAACCGTAGGCTAAAACCTTGGATATAAAAACTCCCTTTTTTCCGATTAAATGAAGTTTTATGGAAGTCGCATAATCTTCGGTAACAAAACGCTTTTCTACGCCCTCTGTGGCTATCAGAGCACTTCTACGTATGGCATAATTTGTTCCGCACAAAAATAGTGCATTATCATACGCTTTTGCAGGACAAATATAATCAAAGAAGAAAATTTGATGAGCTCCGGCTGCTTTGGCAACCCAGGTATTTAAGTTTTTATATCTTTGTGGGCTTTGAACGAAATCAACTGAATCATCTACTAGAGGTTTAAGTATCTCCGTCAAAAATTCTTTTTTTGCACAGAAGTCTGAATCAAAAAAACAATCTATCGTATTATGGGGGTCGTCAGCCGGAAAAAGCTTTAGCCCGTTATTAATATTCCCTGCTTTAAAGCCTTCATTTGTTTTTCGTGCTACGTGGTATACCCCTATTTCTTTACAAACCTCGCGGCCATCCTGCCAGTTGTCTTTTTTAGCGCCACGTCCATCGTTTAAAACTATAACTCTGGGTTTTCTCAAAGGCTGGTAAACCTCTTGATAATAGAGAGAGGCTGCCTGAGCGTGTTTTATTGTATCCTTTACAACTTCTATAGGTTCACCGCAAACAGGTATAAAAATATTGATTTGTAAATTTTTATTTTTGTTTTCAGATATGTATTTCGGATATTTTCTGGGCCAAAGAGAATAAAACATGCCGAATAAAAGAATTAGTGTGTGTAATTCAGCCAAGTAGAGCAAAAGAGAAAAAGGCAATAAGGCTGGAGTGAAATTAATATAATAGGCACGAAATAAAAGATACGCGCTTGTTAAAAATACACCATAAAGGATCAAGAGCTTCATAAAAAGCACTTTTTTCCATGACGCGTTTTGGTAGAAATCTTGTAACATTTAGAAAATAAAAAATGTGCGGAGGCAAACCGCACATATATTTATTAGGGAGTATTATAGGGTATTAAGATCAAAAAGTCAATATTATGGGATATCAGAGATTTTTTTTGAAGCTCTGTAAGGAAGATTGGCTTGAGTCTATTCTCCAGTCGGTTTCTTTAATCAGGTTAAACCAAATTATTTCGCTGACTTTAGGCACAACCGCCAGACGTGTAAACATATCGTTAACCCAAGCACTTTTGTTTCCTCCTAGTTCTGTTGATGCAACCTCGGATATCATTACTGGTTTAGAAGGATATCTCGTAGTTACAAAATTATACGAAGAAGAAAATAATTCCGGAAAACTTTTCCAATTTGAACTTCCTTTTGAGCTGCCGAAGTTAAAACCATCCAATCCTATTATGTCTACATAAGAGTCTCCCGGATAATACTTCGAAGAATTACTTATAGCTTCGGGCGGGACACTCTCATGATTTATACTCCACATAAACCGTACGTTCGCTGCACCTTCCTTACGGAAGGTATCAACAACTTTTCTGTAGGCTTCTTTATACTCCAGCGGTCTATTCCCCCAAGGATACCAGTTACCGTTCATCTCATGGGCAAACCTTAATATTACAGGGGACGAATATCCCTTCACCTGTTGCGCAAAATTAGACAAATAGGAGTCGAGCTTCCCGTCGTTTATTTCTTTCAGATAATCCACGCTCTGATTCATACCCTCTTTAGGGTTCCATGGCTCCCAAGTCAACAATAGAGTCTTAGCGTTTGTTTTTATAAAAGCTAAATCCGCTTCGTTCAAATCTTTATTGTAGTCAAGACCAAATTGTTTATATATACCGATAGTCGAAATTTTTATCCCCAGCTCTTTTTCGAGTTCACTTATCTCACCATTCTTATTAGAATAATCGTTTACCACTACCCCTAGAGGTACTTTTCTTTTCGGTGATGGCGTTATAAGCGCTGCCTCTTTTTCCTCTGACAGTACATTGCTTTGGTTTTGGTTTATATCATCTTGTTGTACCACGTTCTCGGACACTTGATCATTTCTGTATTTAGAGATTATAGATTTTGGAGGATTTTTTTTCAGTACGTACAAAAGTAGAAGACAAGATCCGACTATAAAAAGTATTATTGGGGGATTTTTTTTCACTGCCGTCATTTATTCAGAAAGTAGTAATTTTTGATATAAATGTCAACTGCCAAAACTGGAAAGTTTTTTCAACTACCGGTTGCAACTTAATTTAATTTTACGTATATTGAATATTGTGTTTTTGAAGGCCTCCGGCCCATAGGGCCTCAGGTCAGGAAGGGAGGTGAAGAATATGCAAAATAAAAGTGGCGCAGTTGACCATTTGAAAACTCATCAAAAATATCCAGCTACAAAGGCAGAATTACTTAAGGAATGCGACGGCTTATCGGATTTTTCAGATGAAGATAAAGAGTGGTTTGCGGCTCATCTGGCTCAAGAAAATTACGAATCGGCCGAAGATGTAATGAAAGATCTTGGCTTGGAAGAAGCCCAAGAATAACTATACTAAGTAACGATAATTAAAAAGACACCTCTTTTATGACCACGAAACTTATTTGTGGGGTCCAAGAAATACCGGACCGAGGTGTCTTTTCTTTTAATCAAAAAAAGTTTTTAAGAAACAATAGGTAATTTTTCCTGATTTTTAGTTAAACCAAGTTCTTTTTCAAAAATCTTGATGTTTGCAATAAAAATAAGGCGCTTTTTATAGGTGATAATTTTTTTCTTTCTCAATCTCTTTATGGCAAGCGTTGCCGTTTCTCGACTCATACCTGCAATATTTGCAATATCCTGGTGAGTCAGTGGGATTTTTATTGTAATTTTACCGTTCCCTTTAACTTCACCAAATCTTTTAGCAGAAAGGAATACCGCCCCCAAGACCCTATGATAAGCATCCCCACAAAGTATAAACTCAATATTTTGGAGAATTCCGTCAAGACCTACCAAAATTCTTCGAGTAAGCTCAAAAAGAACATCGTGATTTTTTTTCAAAAACTTTAGGACCGACTCTTTTGGGGCACGATAGATAACAACGTCGGTATGAGCGTGAAAAAAATAAGCGTTTGGAATTCCTCCAACTGCCCACGTCATCGGAAAATAGGCTCCCGGTTTAAAAATGTTTAATGTAATTTCTCTACCGTTTTCAAAAATTGAGTCCATCTTAACAAAACCCTTTTTTATATAGTAGACGCCTTGGGGGTTATCATCCGAGCGAAGAATTGTTTCACCCTTTTTATAGGTTATTGTTTTGTATCCCGCGAAAAAGGTACTGAGTTTACCCGGAATATATTTCTGCACAATAACTATTGTATACCTCTTGTTAGAAATCTAACAATTATCAGGTGAGAACACTAACTGAAATAGTTTCTCATTTTAATTACTATATACCTGTTTATGACCTGCCAATATATTTATATAAAAGTCAAAGTTAACCCGACCGTAAAATAGGTCGGGTTTTTTATGTACTAATCTTTTCACATTCAATTTAAGAGCTGGGATCCCGAATTTTAAAAACGAGGTTGGTCA
>MGHI01000001.1 GCA_001793155.1 Candidatus Woesebacteria bacterium RIFCSPLOWO2_01_FULL_39_61 | reverse complement strand
CAACTCCCATGTAAGTGCAATCTTTGTTAATTGATTCATGTCCACCTCCATTGTAACTAAAGGAAGTGGCGGATATTAAAGGTAAATACAACGCAGATTACAATACGCGGTTTATTTATGAATATAATAAGATTTCAGTAAACGTGCTATTATAATTGTAAAAATCGATGGCATTAAAAAAAATTAACAAAAAGTCTTCATTCAGGAAATATTTGGCATTTACAATCATATTATTCTCGTTAATAGTGGTTTATTTATATTTTTCTCCACAGAGTAAGAATGGTGCTCTAAATAGAAATTCAGATACATCAAATTACCCACCAACAAAAACTAAACCGGTTAGTAGTGAAATAACTGCTATTCCGACATTAAGTTACAATGGGAATATAGCATGGAATGCATATAAAAATAACAAGGATAATGTTTATTTTGAATACCCATCTGAAGTTGAAATCTCTTCACCAGAAGGTTACATCGTTACCGCTTACTTGGATGATAATCTGGAATGTGGTGGCGCATACGGGTGTGGTTTAAAGGTGAATATTTTCAAACCGCAACCAAACCCCAATAATATAAGTCTTGATGAGTATGTAAAAGAGAGATTTCTTGCCGAAAATGAAACATCCGAAGTAAAGAGAATTTATATTGGAGATAAACCAGCGATTTCAATAAGATACGTTGAAGGTCGTGGAAAAAGCGATACTCCTTATGCTTTTGTAGTTGAAAGAAATGATGGTTTTATCTACATCGAAGCAACTACGTGGGGAAGGGGAAGCGAAAATTATCCATTTGAAGAGGTATTTAACAAAATGTGGACTTCACTCAGACTTTAGTCAGTGCCGCTTAAACTTGACTAAACCACGTTTGACGTGGTGCGCGGGACAGGACTTGAACCTGCACGCCTTACGGCACAGCCTCCTCAAGACTGCGTGTATACCAGTTTCACCACCCGCGCTTTTAATCGAACTTTCTTGAAGAAAGTTCGGCAAAGAAAAACACTCCTTGTGCCCTCGAGAGGATTTGAACCTCTACCTCGTTAAACGAGACAGCGTTCTGAACGCTGCGCGTCTGCCAGTTCCGCCACGAGGGCATTTCCCAAGCACCATATTATACCAAAAATTAAGCCCGACTTCGTATTCTCGGCTTCATACATTGATTGGAACTGGTAAAATAATTGGACGTTAGGATTAAATATGAAATACAAATTAAGCCTATTAATACAGATTTTGATCTTAATTGCCTTTTTATTTCTCGGTAACTTAAAAATTGTTAAAGCCGTAGAAAATCCTCTGGCTAAAACGAATAATCTTTTCGGCATACATATTCTCAATGAATCCGATATAAAAGACGCTGCAAACCTGGTAAATTCATCGGGCGGAGAATGGGGTTATGTTACTTTGGTAATTAGAAAGGACGAAAGAGACACCACCCGCTGGCAAAAGGTTTTCGACGAATTAAGACGACATAAACTTATACCGATCGTCAGAATTGCTACGATTCAGCAAGATGGAGGTTGGGAAAAGCCCGTTTTGGACGAGACCGACGGTTGGGTTTCCTTTTTAAATTCCCTAAATTGGGTCATCAAAAATAGATACGTAATAATAGGAAACGAACCCAATCACGCTAAAGAGTGGGGTGGGGAAGTTAAACCCGAAGAGTACGCCGATTATCTATCTACCTTATCCCGTAAGCTCAAAGAAGAATCCGGCGACTTTTTTGTACTCCCTGCGGGATTTGATGCTTCGACTCCCAATAGCGACATGGGTATGAGCGAGGCTACTTTTTTACAGCAAATGGTGGAATATAAAAAGGATATCTTTTCAAATATTGACGGCTGGACATCCCACTCCTACCCGAATCCAAATTTTTCAGGTTCGGCTGATGCCGAAGGAAGGGGCACTTTGAAAACCTACGAATGGGAACTAGAATATCTTAAAAAACTTGGTTTAAACAAGGATTTACCCGTTTTTATAACAGAAACGGGATGGGCTCATAACACCGAGGACGTTCAAAACGGATATAAGGCAACCCATACAATTTCTTCAAATTTAAAATGGGCATTTTCCGAAGTATGGAACGATCCGAAAATTGTTGCAATCACACCATTTGTGCTTAATTACACAACTACCCCTTTTGACATTTTCTCCTGGAAAAAGAAAAACAGCGACTCCTTTTATGATTTTTACTATGAAATTCAAAATATTCCAAAGCCGAAAGGACAGCCTTTACAAATAACCACCGGTAAACTACTTTTCGTCTTTGTTCCCAGAATCTTAAAAACAAATAATAAAGATTACGGCATAGGCCTTTTTGAAAACTCGGGCCAGTCTATTTGGGATTGGGATAAGTTCACACAAATTAAGAAAGAGGGCGAAACATACGAAATTAAACCTTTCTCGATCCTTAACAATACCGAACCCGGAGAAAGATCAGTCGTCCTCTACTCAAAGATTTAAGGTGCAATTTTAGCTTCAATTTGGTAAAATAAACTACTACGGCTTGAAGGCCGTAGTATTCTCGACAAAAGTCGAGACAAGTTTGTTCACTGCTTTGCTCATCCACGCCCTAAAGTGCGTGGTTTTCTCAAAGTTTGAATAAACTGATTGGCGAAGAATATTAATTTTCAAAATTCCACAGGAATTTTGAAATGAGGAATCAATGAGCGTAAAAGATTCATTTCTCGACAAGAAAAAGAATCCGAATAGCGATTTGTATTCCGACGTGGTCGCGTAGCTCAATGGTAGAGCAGCTCCCTCTTAAGGAGTCGGTTGGAGGTTCGAGTCCTCCCGCGATCACCAAAAAGGAAATCTAACGCTGGAAACGGCTTTCGGAAAATAACCCAAGTCTGACTTCGAAAATAAAACTTGCGTCAGTAGCTTAATGGATAAGCAGAGCTTGGCCAAGCTGCGCTTGGTAGAGCAGTTGCTTCCGACGTCGAAGACGATTTGAATTTGCCCTCGTAGCTTAACGGACAAAGTGATGGTTTCCGGAACCATTGATACCAGTTCGATTCTGGTCGGGGGCACAAACGCAAATTCAAATCTGCTAAAGACTGCGAGAGAATAACCAATTTGTTAGCAAATTGTCAACTCTCGCCTGACGCACTCTTAAACAAACTTAAAAATAAACTCCAAAAAGCGTGAATCCAGAACCATTATCACTAAACCGGAACTAAAATTAGCAAAAGAGTGCAAAATAACCGTATAGCTCAGGTTCTTAGTCCGGTAATAAATTGTTCCCCAGAAAATTGCTTCTATAAATCTCGCTACCACTGATATCAAGATTTGTGTCTTGCTGCTAAAATCGGTTTCAAAAAGATGAAAACCTGTAAATACAACTGAAACAATCAATATTGCTGTGATAGGTTTTGTAATTTTAGACAAATACCCTTGAAATATTCCCCGAAATCCAACTTCCTCAACAAAAGGTGCCAAAATTGATGCGGTGATCATAGTTCCAAAAATAAAATCAGGGCTCAAAATCCGACTCAACATTGAACTCTGCTCCATCTCTCTCAAGGAGTAAAGAAAAAATAGGAAGGGAGTAAGGTTGTATATCTGGTAAAAAAGAATTATCGTCTGAATTGCCAGAAACAAGATTAAATATGAAAATTTTATTTTTTTAAAAAAATAAAATAAATTCAATCCGTAACGCTTAATAAAAACGAAATACATACCTATAAGAAGGAAAACGTTTATTGCCAAGAAAGTAATATTATCCTTTTGCGGAATATTTACTTTAAAAACTCCTGTTAATAGAAAGAGGGCAAGAGCAACTGAAACGGTAAAGAAAATTACTGAAAATCCGAAGAGTACGAAATCTTTGAATTTCCAGGGATAAGCTTTTGAAAGAGAAGTCATATTTTATTCTAACAAAACTCCTTGTTTTAGCAGACTTTTCTTGACATCAATTAACCTGTTGTGTCATCCTAACAGAGTGGAAATCGATATACCCGAGGGTAGCTATAGTTTTTGGAAAAAACTAACTCTTATTATTGTCTTTTTAGCTATTACGCCGCTTACACTCTTTGCGAGTACTATATCTTTAATTGCTTTGTCTCATACATCCGGTATTTCTAATCAGTCGGAGGAGGATATAGTAAACTATTCTTTGCCCGGTGCTCAGGTCTACGCTTCGCTGCCTTCAACATTTCCAAGTATTTCGGGTGAAATCGTCGCCTCGGACGCAAGGGGAGATATTATCGAAAATTTTCTGAAAAAATATGGCTCTCCACTTGAACCCTACTCCGAATTTATGATTCAAACATCCGATAAATACAATCTTGATTATAGATTGTTAGCGGCTATAGCTATGAAGGAGTCCGGACTATGCAAAGCTATCCCCGACGAAAGTTACAACTGCTGGGGGTGGGGTATTCATAGCAAAGGAACTTTAAAGTTTTCTTCTTTTGAAGAGGGAATTGAGACGGTATCAAAGGGTCTTAAAGAAAGTTACATTGATAAAGGTTACGGTACTGTCGAAGAAATTATGACAAAATATGCCCATCCTGATTCAACCACCTGGGCCGAAGGCGTTCTTCAATATATGAATCAGATGAAGTAGTAAAATTGTCACAACCAATCATTTATTATGTCTTCGCATTATGATACCTATGATTATCCTTCATATTGGAAGGGGAGAGAGTATGAACATGAAGCCGAAATTGTAGCCTTAACATCCTTTTTGGAAAATATCCCCAAGGTTGAAACTATTCTGGAAGTCGGTGCCGGATTCGGAAGATTGACTCCTTCATATATTAATAAAGCCGAAAAGGTAATCTTATCCGACCCATCCCAAAAACTTCTGAATATTGCCATGAAAAAAATTAAAGACAAGAAAGTCCGGTTCATAATTTCCGATATTGAAAATCTTTCAACAAAAGTTAAGGCTTACTCAATTGACATCATAGTTGTGGTCAGAGTTTTACACCACGTTAAAGATTTAGAAAAAGCCTTTTCGATAGTTTCTAATTTGCTAAAACCTGGGGGGTATTTTATTTTGGAGTTCCCTAATAAAATCCACATGAAGGCAGTACTCTCTGAATTTGTAAAAGGAAATTTAACCTTCCCACTGGATATCTTCACTAAGGATGTTCCCTATATGAAAACAAAACCCGAAAATCGAATACATTTTGTCAATTATCATCCCGACTATATCTTAGAATTATTAAAACAAAAGGGCTTCAATATTAAAAAAATCAAGTCCGTTTCTAATTTCAGATCACCTCTATTAAAAAGGCTATTTCCGAAACAAGTTCTTGTAACTCTAAGTAAATATACACAAGATTTTTTTGCTCGTTTTAATTTCGGTCCCTCGATATTTATTTTAGCAAAAAAGGTCGAATAATATTATTTTATTTCATGCTATAGTCTACAGATAAATAATAAGACTTACCGCTTCATAAAATATAATATATTTCTTTTATTCTGAATTATATCGACTCCACTTGACAGACTTACAAGCGTAGCTTGCAAGATTGTCAATAATAATTGACAATCTTATAGTATTATGTTATAGTACTCTCACGTTCTGAGGCAAATCCCGATTTATCGGGAATGAGCGTCAGAATTATAACTGGGAGGTACCGCAAGGTACCTCTCTTTTTTTTGCAAACATATGTTGAGAACGTTTTTTATTATTATCTCTCTATTTATTTATTTGAATCATGCCAAGATTTCCTTGGCCACTGATCGTGTGGTGAGCAATTCGGCTCAAATTAAAAAGGATTATTTCGATACCAGGGTCGACCAAAGAGTCGTCAGGCTTGAAAGTTTTTTAGAAAGCCATAACTCTCCGCTCGCCTCTTATGCGTTTGAGTTCGTTTGGTATGCCGATTTATACGATATCGACTGGAGACTTGTTCCGGCAATTTCCGGCGTCGAATCAACTTTCGGCAAAAAAATACCTAAAGGCTCATATAACGCCTACGGTTGGGTTAATGGTAAATATAGATTTGAGTCATGGGAAAGCTCGATCGAAATTGTAAGTAAAACTCTCAGGGAAAAATACTACGACAGAGGCGCTACAAGCATCTCACAAATTGCCAGACGATACGCACCACCCTCCAAAACTTGGGCTTGGAAAGTAAGATTTTTCATGGAAAAAATCGACTCTACACCTGTCGAATTCGACCTCTGAAACTGTTATAATCTCGATGTTATCACAACTTGTCATCTGACGAATCGAGAGGGGAGTAGTGAAGCTATTTGCGATAGACTAAACTTATTCTGCCGAGCCAGGGTGGTGAAATTGGTAGACACGCAGGATTTAGGATCCTGTGGGGATTAAACCTCGTGCAGGTTCGAGTCCTGTCCCTGGCACAGCTTCAAAAATATTTGCCCTGAGCTCAGTCGGAGAGCTCGAGTCCCCTTCTCGGCACTTAAAAAACTTCCGACTACAACTAATTTTTGATTGTCTTGAGAAACGGTTGTACACTTAAGATATGCACCAAAATATAGTTCACCTCCATCAAAACAACCATTACAGAAAATCAAACTTATATTTACTATTTCTTCCTGCCATAATTTACGTATTTATAATAGTTTTTTATTTAGTAACATCGGGAGGAATAAATTATAATCTTAGCTGGTCAGCCTTAAGCAGTAATAGCGGAAGCGCGGAAGCAGAAAAAACTATCCTGGGAAAAACAAATGTTGACAAATAAGAACAAATATCGTTAGAATGATACCATTAAAGATGAAAATTAAACTTGCCCTATTTTTATTTCTTTTTTTTCTTTTATTACCGGCTTCAGCTCTCGCTGCAAAATCTGCTTCGCAGTCGCCAAACACCACTAAACTAGAAGAGTTACAAATAAAAAAGGAGCAGCAAAGTCGCCTTCTTCAACAAAAGAAGGATGAGCTTCGTCAAAAATTAGAAGCCAAAAAAGCTACACAAGCAGCCAAATTGACGGAACTGAGACAAGCAAGAATAAGGGCTTTTTGGGAAAGACTTCAAAAAAGACTCCTTGCACATATTGAAAGGCTCGAAAAACTTATCGGAAGAATGGAATCCAGACTCGCTAAAATAAAGGCAGAGGACAGCAGTATAGATACTTCTAATACCGAAACAGAGTTAGAAAAAGCTAAAAATATTTTAGCGGATACAAAAATAAAATTAGAAGACACAAACATATCGCTTGAGGATTTGTTGATCTCAGAAGATCCAAAAGAGGCATTCCAAAAAGTTCGAGCAACTATCCAAGAAATCCGAGAAGATCTCATGGAAGTTCACAGTATATTAGTACACGAGATAGGTATTATAAAAGGTTTAAGGGTAGGTCAGGGAGAGGCTATACCTACCTCTTCTGTCAGCGCGACACCAATACCTACACTTACAGTCACACCGACACCTACAACGGAGCCGACAATAACTCCTTAAGGAAAGTGTGATAAAATTTTAAAATATGCAATTAGTATCAAGAAAAAATTTTTTAATATTTTTAGCGGCGTTGCTCGTCGTAGCCCTGGGGTACATGATTATTTCTTCTTCAGGGCGGTATTTACCTCAAGGTTCAGATGTAGATCCGGAAATCCAAAAAGTTGAAACACAGTCCTCTTCGGACGATATAGATTCCATTGAAAAGGACATTAACAATACTGATTATTCCGGAATAGACAAAGATCTTCAAGACGTTCAGAACGAACTAAACCAGTCTTATTAAGTCTCTAAGAGGCTAAATTCTTCCAGTTCTTTTACACCGCCGAATGCAATTCTATCAGGAACGCTATCTTTGGTTCCCAACATGCGCCCGGGCACTATTACAAAATCTCCCCAACGCTCATTAACCGAATCCATCGCCAGAATGGCCTTTTCTTTCCTGCCAACATCCTCGAAAAGTTCGAGCTGCACCGAGGACGACTTAGTTAATCCAAAACAAGAAACAGCCAGTTCACGTACGGATTTTCTATACGGGGAAGAAGACAAAATCCTAAATGCACATTTGTAAAAATCTCGGGTATCAAAAATTTCTTTCTGAAAGGTAACTGTCTTATGCCAAAAGCCGGCGTCTCTATATGAGATGGCAACGTGTACACCCCTCGCTTTGTAACCGGCACGCCTTAGGCGGGCGCTCATCTTAGTCACGAGTTTGGAAAGTATCGGGGATAATTCCCCAAGGCTGACTAAAGGCTTGGGGAGCGCATAAGAATTTCCATAGCTTCTGCGCCCGAAGGTAACATCGTCAATTTCCCAACCCCGAAGCCTGAGATACCAGTAATACCCGTTTATGGATTCAAAAGCGGCCTTTAATTTCCATAAAGGGGCATTATAAAAATCGACAACTGTATAAATTCCGATACTGCCCAGTCTCAGTGCATTCCGCAATTTGATGTAGGGAAGGTCGGTCAACTTTAACTTTGAATAAATTGATAAAAAATTATCTTTGTTAATCTCTTCCAACCCGTCAGGCTTCTCCAACCCCGAAGCCAACTTTGCCAGAAAGCGGTTCGGCGCAATTCCTATTGAAACAGTAAGCCAATCTCCAATTTCTTTCTTAATTCTTTTTTTAATCTCACCCCCCACCTCAAACATTCTACTCGAATTCTTCCACCCCCGAGGAGCCCATTCGGTCACCTCGAGGGTGTTGTGTAGCGACTCCCCCGAGGTGGAAGCGGTTAAGCAAGGATAACCCTCCAAATCCAAGACAAATTCATCGATCGATTTAGGAATAAAGTCGGCCGTATAGTCGGAAATTAGCCGCCGAAGAGCAAGGTGAACATTCCTATATTTCCAGGGGTCGGGAGATAAAACTGTTAAGTCGGGGTAAAGAAGTTTGCCGTCTTTGACTCTCATCCCTGTTTTAATTCCGTACCTTTTTGCCTCAATTGATGGGGCCAAAATACAACCGTTAGGAGCCGCATAAGCGGCAACAGCAACAGGTTTCCCCCGCAAATGCGGGTTTGCCTGCTGTTCTATAGTTGCGAAACAGGAATTAAGGTCTATATGCATGATGGTTGAGGGTTTAGAATTAAACTTCATATCAGTAAAATTAAGCGAGGCAATCTTTTCGAAGAAGCCTTCGCAGCCAACCTTTCAATAATATTTTGTTTTAAACGACGTTTGGTGGTTGGCGAGACAGCAGACACCGCCTGACCCAAAACTCTGATCTACCTACAAACAGACGAGTGTCGGTTCTGAGAAAAGTATTACCGGGCGCAGACTAATCTGGCATCCCGTCGGATATTTCTTCCAACCTCCAATGTAAGTTTTCTGTATCGAGTATCAGTCTGAAAAAGAGTGTCTTAGTTGCAACGGAGAATACATGATATAGTGTTCTTCCCTGTCTGAATGTATGGTGCAGCCCGACCTTAAGAATAGGGTAGAGGCGTCCGTCCCAAACCAAAGCTTTGGGCACGGATTTTCTTTTTTTACTATCAAAGGTCATCGAAACCGATATGGGTACTGAGATTTTCTCTATCATCGTAATCTGAAAGTGAGGGATAACCTTTTTGAAGAAGCCGTCGCAGCCAACTTAAATAAAGACCCTAAAATGATTAACTTTCACTAGTCGGCGAGACAGCAGACACCGTCTGAGTTAAATTTTCAGATCACCCTGACCAGACGAGTGTCGGTTCTGAAAAAAGTGTTTCCCGAGCTTTTCTATTTATATATCCAAATAAAACCCGAAGTCAAGTAGGTAAATTGCCTAACCTAAATAACCAACTTATGACATATCAGAGTTCAATCTATCTCCACCCTGAAGGGCGGGATTTTCTTGAACGCTGTTATAATATGATCATGGAGGAAATGTCCGAAAGAAGTCCTGAGATTAGATCTGAAACACTGGAACTTATAAGAAATCCTGAGCAAGTTTTCGATAGCGATTTAGGAAAAGCGAGAAGGGAAGCAGAAAGAGTTGAAGGGGATATATTGAGAATGGAAGGTCTTCATAAATCATCAAGAGGAGTGGAAATTCATATTGAAACACCGACTTCCAAAACAGAAACTACTACAGATTACCCGCCTATAAGGGTTGTTTGGGCTAATCCCAATGAAGAATCCGGAACAATGTTAGAATTGGTTCCCATTCCAGCAGGAACCGGAGGAGAGGGGGCGATATTAGGCTATAAGGGTTATTATGGAAATGCTAAAAGAACCGAAAAATCTTTTACTTTTAAAAACGGTCAAAAAGTAGGCCTAGAAGCACTTTTCAAAGCACCACCAAGTACAAATTTTGTAGTACACCCAACCGTCGGCCGCTGGGCTGTCGGAGAAGATATTTTCACGCCGATTGGCTCAACTGACTTGTATATGGGTTTAGGGATGCTCTTAATTGGCGAGGAGTGGATGTACATAGGATTTCATGAAGCAGGACATTTACCAGACAGAGCGGGTGAAAATAAAGCTTGGACAAGAGGAAAAGTAAACCATGCTTCCTATTATCATGGTAAAAGGGAATTAACAAGACAAATGTCCAGAGGTAAAAGTCAAGGGCTTTTTGGAGTGCTTAAAAAACCAGATCGTTGGGAAAATACAAATACCGTCGGTAAGATTGAGCGACTGGGAATAACTTCCCACGCTATGGGTGGCAATGCCAAGCTACCTGAACAATGGGCTGGTATGGCCGAAGAATCGCTTGATGACTTAAGAAGGGTAATAATAAACGCACAATTCGCCTACGACAATTTCTTTTCTAAATTCTAAAACAAAACATCCTTTTCTCATTACTTGTCCTCTTATCCCGATGTGCAAAGCTAATCCATTCCGGGAGTGGATTAAATTGGTCACTATACCCTAATAAAACCCGAAGTCAAGAAGCATTTCCCGCAGAGGACGTCATTGAAAAGGGAAGGCACTTTGTTTAAACTTAAAATATGTCAAAGCTTTCCCCACTTTCAATAAAAGACTTACCCCCACCGCTTCCGTTAAAAAAACTCATCGGGCCGAGCTTCATAATTTTAGGAGTAGGATTGGGAAGTGGGGAACTCATCCTTTGGCCTTATCTGGCCTCCAATTTCGGCCTCGGGATAATCTGGGCGGCGGTTCTGGGTATAACTTTCCAATTTTTTATTAATATGGAAATAGAAAGATACACTCTTGCAACAGGAGAAAGTATCTTTGTAGGATTAACACGCAAATTCGGCAAAATTACTCCTTATTGGTTTATCGCAACCACCCTAATACCCTGGATGTGGCCGGGAATAATTGCATCAAGTGCCAAGGTTTTTTCAGCGGGGTTCGGGATTACTTACTCTAAATACGCAGGTATTCTACTACTTCTTCTGTTGGGGGGTCTTTATAGTTTAGGCCATATCGTTTACAAAACCCAGGAAAAAACACAGAAGGCAATAATATTAGTCGGGGTGCCGTTTGTATTTTTGATCACGCTTTTCTTTGCAAAACCGATCGATTGGGTGGCCTTAGGCAGAGGTTTAGTAGGATTAGGTGAAGGATTTTGGTTATTACCAAAAGGACTACCGATAGCCACGTTTCTCGGAGCTCTAGCATATGCGGGAGCCGGAGGAACCTTGAATTTAGCTCAATCACTCTATGTTAAAGAAAAGGGCTACGGAATGGCCAAATACGCCGGCCACATTACTAATGTCCTTTCAGGAAAAAAAGAAGATATAAGCCTGGAAGGAGCTACTTTTGAAACTACAGACGAGAATATTAATAATTTTAAATTATGGTGGAGAAGAATTAATATAGAGCACGCAATTGTTTTCTGGATAACTGGTGCCTTTACAATGATTCTATTATCTCTTTTGGCCTATTCTACCGCTTACAAAGATCCAGGGGTTGAAACAAGCATTAATTTTGTAATAAGGGAAGGCTCAGTTATTGCATCAAGAACTTTTCCTTTTTTGGGCACTTTCTTTCTTTTAATGGCGGGGGTTATGCTTTTCGGAACACAATTCAGCGTATATGGATCGAATGCCAGGATTTCCAGCGAAAACATGGTAATTGCCGATAAGCTAAGCTTGGCCAGCTCCCTTGGTAAAGCAAGGTTCTCGACCGATAAGCTACCAAAACTTTTCTACGGCTTTTTATGGCTGCAAATATTGGTGGGAATTGCCATCTTCTTATTGGGTTTTACCGAACCTTTGGCTTTAGTTGTAACAGGGGCAGTATTAAATGCTATTTCTATGTTTATATATTCAGGAATGATTCTTTGGCTTAATCTGACAAGCTTAGAAAAGCCGCTTAGGCCGTCCTTAATCAGAATAATCGGAGTCGGAGGAGCTTTCCTATTTTACGGGGGTTTTTCTATCTTCACCATCATCCTAAATCTTCAAAAGTTTATTTCTTAAGTATAATATCCCTGAGAACGATTTAAAAAGTCAAATGTTAAGAAAACTCTTTTATCTAATATTGCTAGCGATTGTGTTTTTTCTCGGTTTATTTATGAACCGGGTTTTGGAAGCAACTGATAAACAAACATCGCTTCCAATCCCAAAAGTTATTCCAAGACCGCTCGAAAAATACACAATTGAAAATTTATCCAAAACCGACATTAAAGTAGGCCAATTTGAGATGGACCTGAAACTTTCCGATATTGAAGATTATAGTCCGCATATTTTTCGATTCCGCTTTAACCCAAATTTGGATGGGAAAGATATGAAAGTATCCGAAGGGCAAATAAACTTACCGGCTGGATTATCAAACAAAAATAAGGCTCCTTTAATAATTATGCTCAGAGGCTACATCGATCAGAGTTTATACAGGGTAGGGGACGGAACAAGAAAAGCCGCAGAAGTCTTTGCAAAAAACGGTTTTATTACGGTCGCACCTGATTTTTTGGGTTACGGAGGATCGGATAAAGAAGCTGAAAATATTTTCGAAACTCGTTTTCAGACATATGTTACAGTACTTTCTTTAATAAAATCACTGGATCAAATACCGGAGTGGGATGGAAAAAATGTATTTCTCTGGGGGCACTCAAACGGAGGTCAAATAGCACTCACAGTACTGGAAATTTCTGGAGTAAATTATCCTTCAACTCTTTGGGCACCTGTATCAAAACCTTTTCCTTATTCGATTCTTTACTATACAGATGAGTCAGAAGACCACGGAAAACTGATACGCAGCGAGCTCGCGAAATTTGAGGAACTTTATGACGTCGAACTATACTCTCTAACCAATTACTTGGATCGGATTAATACTCCTTTGCAAATTCACCAAGGTACAAGCGATAATGAGGTACCCATATCATGGACAAACGAATTGGTTGATACGCTTAAGAAAGACGGAAAACCAGTTGAATATTTTACATATCCAGCAGCCGATCACAATTTACGACCGAGCTGGGATCTGGTCGTTAAGAAAGACTTAGAATTTTTTAAAAGTCACCTGAAATAACATATACCCTATAACCGGTATGTTTACTTAAATATCCGTCACTTGGTACTCTTTCAAAATATCATTGGGTGTTTTCCTGTTAAGACCTAGGTGTGCTCTTTTGGTATG